>NZGN01000085.1:0-79053 GCA_002691045.1 Marinovum sp. | reverse complement strand
AAATGGATCTCTTGACACTTTTATCTGACGGTTTTGCAACCTCTCTATCACCTTTCAATTTGATGATAGTTATCCTTGGCGTTACTGCGGGTCTGTTTATTGGAGCAATGCCGGGTTTAGGTTCAGTAAATGGCGTTGCTATCGTCCTTCCATTAACTTTTATCGTGCCTCCTGCTTCTGCAATAATTTTACTAGCTGCAATATATTATGGAGCGATGTATGGTGGAGCAATTTCCTCCATTTTATTGGGAATACCGGGTGCTTCTACAGCAGTAGCCACCACATTTGATGGAAGGCCAATGGCACAAAAAGGGGAGGCTGCTTTAGCCTTAATTGCTGCAGCATTTGCATCTTTTGTGGGTGGAACTATTGCCGTGATTTTATTCACATTATTTGCTGTCCCATTAGCAGATGTTGCTCTTGCATTTGGTCCTGCGGAGGAATTTGCTCTAGTTCTTCTCGCTTTTACTACATTTGTCGGCTTGGGCGGTGACGATATATTGAAAACTATTATTATGATTTGCTTGGGTCTTGTTCTTTCTACAGTAGGCCTGGACTTGATCTCAGGCCAACCGAGATTGATATTTGGTGACTTGCCTGGGTTTTACTCTGGAGTTTCCTTTTTGGTTTTGGCCATCGGCGTATATGGCATTGGTGAGGTTCTATACACAATAGAGACGTCAAAATCTAATCCAACCGTAAGCAATGCTAAAATTACCTTTAAAGATGTAATTTCAGGTTTAAAAACCATGAGCCGTTACACAAAAACGATGTCTCTAGGTTCATTTTTAGGCTTTTTTGTTGGTATGCTTCCAGCAGCAGGAGCAACTCCAGCTTCTTTGATGGCTTATGGTTTGGCTAAACAAACTTCAAAGAAACCTGAAACATTTGGAAAAGGTAACATAGAGGGGGTAGTCGCGCCTGAGACAGCAAATAACGCTGCCTCAACAGGTTCATTATTACCAATGTTAACTCTTGGCATTCCAGGCTCGCCAACCACAGCTTTATTACTTGGTGGCATGGTGATGTGGGGATTAATGCCCGGACCCATGCTCTTTATAGATCAACCTGACTTTGTGTGGGGTCTCATTTCATCACTCTATACTGCAAACGTTGCAGCCGTTTTGATTAATATTGCGTTAATTCCACTTTTTGTCTGGGCATTGCGCATGCCTTTTTCAGTGTTGTGCGCCATAGTTTTGGTACTGTGCATCGTTGGTGGTTTTGCTCCCAATCAAAAGATGCATGACGTTTGGCTGATAGTCGTATTTGGCTTCGCTGGATATTTTTTGCGAAAAGCAGATTATCCCTTGGCTCCATTAGTTTTAGCGCTTGTTTTAGGACCTTTGATGGAAAAAAGTTTTCGCCAGACCTTAATCGCTGAACAAGGCAACATTTTCGCTTTTATCGAAAGGCCGTTATCGGCCACATTTATTTTTCTTTCGTTGCTATTCTTTATCTGGCCGATAGTTGGGTTATTGCGAAAGAGCAAGCAAGAGCACCCTCACTTTTCAAGCAAACGACCAAATTTTTCAAGACAGAATAGTTAGGAAGAGAATTAAAATGTCCAAGCCAAAATTACTCATAACAAGACGTTGGCCAAAGGCAGTTGAGGAAGCTGCGAAAAAGGATTTCGATGTAACCCTAAATGAAAAAGACATACCTTTAACTATTGAAGATATGCAAAATGCATTGAAAAATTACGATGCTATTTCTCCAACCGTAACAGATGTTCTTAATTCGCAAGCTTTCGAAATTCAGAATGTGCGCTGTAAAATTCTTTGCAATTACGGTGTTGGATATAGTCACATTGATTTACCAAGTGCAGAAAACTTAGGGATTTGCGTAACTAACACACCAGATGTCTTAAGTGACTGCACAGCTGATATCGCCATGACGTTGCTGCTTATGGCAGCTCGACGTGCCGGTGAAGGCGAGAGAGAATTGCGAGCTAATAAATGGATTGGCTGGCGTCCGACCCATATGATTGGCGCAAAAGTAACGGGTAAGACTTTGGGAATAATAGGTTTTGGTCGAATTGGACAAGCAATGGCCTCACGTGCACATTTTGGTTTTGGAATGAAAATAAAAATATTTTCACGATCTAAAGTTAGTGACGATGTATTGAGCAAATATAAAGCTGAGCAGTTGAATTCTATAGATAACCTTTTAAAGCAATGCGATTTTGTATCTTTGCATTGCCCTGGTGGCGAACCTAATCGTCATTTAATTAATTATTCAAATTTATCTCAGTCAAAACGAGACTTAATTCTTGTAAATACCGCTAGAGGCGAAGTTGTAGACGAAGTTGCTCTTGCAGATGCTTTGAAAAACAAAGTTATCAAAGCTGCTGGATTGGATGTTTTTGATGGCGAGCCAAAGATAAACCCAGTCTTATTGTTAGCGCCTAATCTTGTCATGTTACCGCACCTTGGCAGCGCCACGCTGGAAACGAGGGAAGAGATGGGTTTTAGAGCTCTTCAAAATTGTAAAGCCTTTTTTAAGGGAGAGGTGCCTTTGGATAAGGTCGCGTAAATCGAATTTGGTGGAATTTTTAAAATTTAAAATTAGCTAGGAACTTAGAGGATGATATTAAATATGTTTGAAAAACTTACTATACCAAATACTCTTGCTGCTGGACCCGGTCCAGGAAATACAGACCCACGTGTTTTAGAACAATTTTCTAAAGCTGGGTTAGCGGATCATATGCACCCTGATGTTTTGCGTGGTATGAAGGAGTGTAAATTCATGCTCCGTGAAGTTTGGGGGACCAGAAACACCTATACATTCGGTGTTGCCGGTACTGGCTGGAGTGGACTAGACGCTATGATCTCTGCTGTTCAACCAGGAGATAAGGTTTTAGCTTTTGTTAATGGTACATTTTCTGGTATCGATGCGCTCTCACTTCGAATGAAGGCAGCAACGGATGAGGAATTAGCTACAAATTCTTTAGATCCAGACGCAGCTAGCGTAAAAGTCGTTAATGTTCCACATGGTCAATCAGTAAGTGCTGATATTATTGATCAACATATGAACGAATATAAGCCTAAGTGGGCTTTTATGGCGCACTATGAAACTGGTTCAGGTCGGGTCAATGATATTAAATCATTTTCAAAAGCCTGCGTGCGTAATAGTGCAATGGGGCTTGTTGATGCCGTCAGCTCATTGGGTGTTGGTGATTTTAGGATCGATGATTACCCTGGAGTAGTGGCTTGGGCTTCCTGTCCACAAAAGGGAATTAGTTGTCTTCCGCTAACTTATGCACCAGTAAGCTTTGCCGATAAGTACATAGAAGTTTTGAAAGCTCGAGGTGCAAGAACATTTGTCCATAACCCAATCTTTGAAGCGAGGCATTGGGGAATAATTGATGGAAAGGACGTAGATAAAGGTGTTTATCATAGAACGCATTCAGCCTATGCCGTCGCAGCGTTTCATGAGGCCCTCCGCTTAACTTTACAAGAAGGTATTTCTAATAGAGCTGCCAAGTATATGAAGTTTGAAAAAGTTTTAAGTGCTGCATTCAGGGCAATGGGTTGTGATGTTACGTCGGATATGACGTCACTAGTTGTGTTAAATCTTCCTGAAAACCTTGCGGGGCGGGAAATGGAATTTGTTCAACATTGCAGGTCAGAAAATTTTGGTATTTGGCCAACACTGTCTGAACCGGTACAAGTAAGAGTGGGCATTCTTAATCTTTTAAGTGATGAGTCTATAGCTGAAATTATCAATAAATTTGGTACAGCTCTAAAAGAGTTGGGTGGCAACTTTGATGATAATCTGGTTTCTCTAGAAATGAATAAGCTGTCGGAACAAATAGCCGCAGAGTAACATAAGATTTGCTATTTTAAGTTAAGCCTCGGAGCTTTTGTTGTTTTTTAACTATCGCGTCAATGTCTTGAAAATTCAAGTTCGGATATTGGCGCGATATCTCATAAATTTTGTCTTCATGAGATTTAGATGACCAAGCTCCGGTTGAAGTGTCCGTCAGAAATTCTGTGAACATATCTACTGGGTTAAGCCAATCGTAGGGCCCCTCCAAATACATTTTATATATGTCTCGCTCCAAACTCATTTTCTGTTTTATAGCTTTCGTGTTATTTTTCTGATTGCCCAACAAGAGTGAACCAGTGACAGTATAGCAAAAGCACTGCCAATGAAAATTATTTCAAGAATTGCTGGCCCATTCAATTCAGAAAACAGGGCAGCATACGTTATAATAGATAATAAAAATATCGAAATGGCTATTCTGAGTTTATACTCGCTATGTTTTGTTTCATCATACATGTTTAAAATCTAATTTGTAAAAACCGGTCAGAAATAATTTTTGGCTGATTCAGATATAATTCAAAGCTAAGTAAAATCAAAAAGTGAAAAGTTTCGATAATCAAAAAAATGATCTGATTAAATTTCTTAGTATAGATGCTTGCATTTAAAGGCAAAATTCCGTCACGGAAATTTAAATTTAAAGTGTAAAAAATAATTGACACTTTTTTAAAATTTTACTTAAATAGAGTTGTCGAGCCAATGCCTGTGAACAAGGATGACTTCGTTTAGGGGAAAACTCGACGCGGAATTTGTCTATTGTTTATGTTCATCACCCTGATCTTTAAAAATAGATAAGTTTCAAACTGTTGGTGGGCGCTCATACTTGAAGTATGGGCGCTTCCATCTTTCATACTTTCTAATCGTAATGGTAATGATTTTGTTCATCGGCTATTTTTAGCCGATTATGTGACAGGAAAAGTTGACACTATGAAGTTAGGTTTTAGTATCTAATACTTACTAATAAATTTGGGGGTTTTAATGGAATTGTTCAGTTTTTCGGTGTCTACGCCATTTTGGATTTGGCTGCTATTTGCTTTAGCTACAGCCTATTATTACGACATCATGAAAAAGCGTATAAATCGATTAGAGCAAAGGCTTTTAGATCTGGATGGATAGGGTTAGGTAATTATTTTCCTAATATTTATGTTTCCAAAATTTTCTACGTGGGACGCGCACGGCTAGCATAAACATTAGTAATGGATTTCTAAATCGTCTTAGATCTAAAGCTTCAAAAACGCCAATTGTTTTAATTCCTTTGATGCGTGTTGAAACAGTTGCTCGACTATAAAACGGCGCATCTAAAAGACTTTTCTCTTGTCTCGGCTTATACTCTTTGTCGCACCTTGTTTCTCTCCTTATGCCCCACAGTGATCGGGAAAACTTTTTATTTTGCGGGGCATCAGTTATATCTGAGGGTTTTCCATCACTTTCGAAATGAAATTCAAATTGATATTGCTTTTTATTACGTAATTCCAAATCGTAAAAGCAGGAAGTACCTGTTTTTAGTGGAAACCGACCCCAAGTCCAGTAATCAAAATCTTGCTCTAAAGCTCGAGTTCCAAAATTTGCGTCAAAATATCCATGACCTGTCCACTGCCATTCTGGTTTATTTAGATCGACATCTATCTCTGCTGTAGGTGCAAAGGGGCGCCAAACATGTGTTCCTTCTTTCGTCAACGGTAATTCAACGTCTGTTAGGCCAGTAGGCTTGAGCGTAATTGTACCTTTTATTTTAGAAATAAAGGGTAGGCTACTTATCTCATCAATTTCTATAACCAATTTTTTTTCTGATTGATCCCAAGTCAAAGAGGATGGTCCAATTGTAAGTTTATGAGCCTCCTGAATGAGAGCGCTATCCCCTCTATCAGTCATCGCAAACCGACCTTTTTTTCCATATGTTGCGATATTTAAACAAACATTATTTTGAGGCTTTCTCCGTCCAGACCACTTATACCAGGGTGAGAAAACTGATCCAATGAACGCAATTATTGAAACAGCTTGCCCAGTATTTGGTTCGACCCCGTCAATATACCACCACGCATAACCGTTTGGGGGAACTTCTAGATTAAAATTTGGCTCTTTATCATCTCCTCTACCGCTAGCAGGGCGGAGAGCGTTGCCATTGGAACCCCAGCCCCAGGATGCACTCCTCCTCCCACTAGAAATAAGTTGTTTATCGAAGTCACGCATTTGGGGCGTTGAAAAGTAGCCATCATTCCGTGCGGGCTCTGCCCGTAAAGGGAACCTTCTGTAGCTGGAAACAAGTTGTTGAAATCTTTTGGCGTTGTTAGATTCTTTCTTTCCAATTCTACTCGAAAATTGAGACCAAAATTTTTGAAACGTTCCAAAGTTACTGATTTGCATATCTCAAAATCCTCTTTATTTGGTTTTCGTTTTGAAAGTGGTGGTGCATTTAGTATAATTTCAAAACGCTCAGTCCTCTGTTTTTCGTTGGATACATCGCGATCTTGGGCGCAGATATAAAGCGTTGGATCTTTTGGAATTTTTCCCTTTTGAATTTCGTAAAACTCAGAGTTGACTTCATCAGAAAAGAATACGTTATGATGGACTAAATTTTTATTTACGTGTTTTGACTCAAAGCCCCAGACATTAGCTGATAGGCTTCTTGGCGTGTTCATTGTTTTTCTTGTGACTTTACGCAATCCTTCTCCAAGAAAACCTAAAGCTAAGGCTCTGGGGTCACCGTTGAAAATTATCGCATCAGTCTCGTAATTAGTCCCATCATCAAGGCAGACATTATTAACCAAACGCTTTGATTGTTGTATTTCGATAACCCGATGACCGTAGATAAATTCTACTCCTCGATCCTCTGCCAGCCTTTCAATCGCTTTGGCAACGGAGCTAATACCGCCTTTCACGGTCCAAACCCCTTTTGCTTCGGCCTGCCATACTAGCGCCATTAGCGCTGGGGAATTGATCGGAGATCCGCCAACATAGGTAGCATATCTACCGAATAATTGTTGTAATTTAGGTTCCGAAAATTTGCTTTTCAGATATTTATCTAAGGTTCTGAAGGGGAGAAGGGCTGGTATTACCGTTGGCGTTTTACATATTTCTTTTAAAATTTCAAATGGAGCTGGTGATACGGTTTTCATTACGGGTTTTTCAAAACAAGTGAACATTTTTTCAGTCGTATGAAAAAACTCCATGTATTGATTGGCGGCATTAGAGCCAAAAACATTTCTTATTTCGTCAAAGGTTTTATTTTTATTGGTAAAAAGGTCAAACTCTGTGCCGTCTGACCACCAATGCCTAGCCAAGATATTTTGTTCTTTTAATTCAAGGTGATCAAAAATATCTTCTCCAACCTCTCTGAAAAGGTTTTGAAAAACGGGAAGCATCGTCAATACTGTTGGGCCGATGTTGATTGGGCCAGAATTAGCTTCAAGAGTCCTTATTTTTCCACCAGGGTATTCTGCACTTTCAAATACTTTTACTTCATAACCTTCGTGGGCTAATTTTAAAGCTGACACAAGTCCCCCAATTCCAGCGCCAACAACTGCAATTTTTTTACGTTTTCGCATTATGGGTACGTCTTTAGCCATAATGAATTGTTGACTCTAAGTTAATATATGTCCAGAATAATTTACAGTTATGTAAATATTTATTGTCACAAGGATTTCATCTCTTGATATCAAGGATAGAAGAGGCAATTCAGAAAAACTTATGTTCTTCGTCTATAGTTGATAAGTTTCCGGAAAGCCTAAAAAGCGCTATAGAATACTCCGTTTTCCCTGGTGGCGCCAGAATACGGCCAACTATTCTGATGTCGGTAGCTAAGGCGTGTGATGATGATATGCCGGAAATTACAGATGCTGCCGCTAGTGCGCTTGAGATGATACATTGTGCAAGCCTTGTACACGACGATCTGCCTTGTTTTGACAATGGAGATACTCGGAGAGGCAAGCCGACAGTTCATAAAGCCTATGGAGAAAACACGGCTGTCTTGGCGGGTGACAGCTTAATTATTAATGCTTTCAGTTGCCTAGCATCGGCATCAAGGCACTCACATTCTCGAGTTGCAAATTTAACTCTTTGCCTCTCAAAATTTTCAGGATTTCCCAATGGAATATGTGCGGGGCAGGGGTGGGAAAATGAGTTGAATATAGATTTAAAGTCATACCATATGTCCAAAACAGGGGCTTTGTTTATTGCTGCAACGCAAATGGGAGCTATCTCAGCGGGACACGATCCAGATCCTTGGTTTGAGTTGGGCGCTCGTATAGGAGAGGCTTTTCAAGTTGCTGACGATCTTATCGATGTTCTAAGTGATGATAAAAATTCTGGAAAAAGTGTTGGTCAGGACGAAAAGAACAACCGTCCAAACGCAATTCGTGAATTTGGTTTGGTGGGTGCAAAACGGCATCTCCAGGATATTTTAGCTGGCGCAATTTCTTCTATACCGTCATGTCCTGGAGAGGGAGAGCTAGCGCAGCTTGTTAAAATGCAAGCAGCTAAAATGATGGAAATAAACGAGCCAAAAATAATTGTCTAAAATGGCTCAGAGTGCATTGCGATTTAACGTAAATACAAAGTTTTCAAACTGGTGGTATAACCAGAAGAATAAAATAATAAAAAATATTCGTATTCAAGACTTTTTGGCGAGATTTCCAATTACCTCAAGGATTGCGAGAAAAGAGGGGGAGGCAATCTTCCAATTGATGACGGGCTTTGTTGATACTCAAATTTTATTCACTTTTGTTCAATCTGGCGCCCTAAAACTGCTTGAAGATAATTCGATGAGTGTCGAAGAACTATCAAGAAAGATTGGGCTCGATTTTAAAGGTACTGAAATTTTGTGTCGTGCTGGGTGCGCTTTGGGGTTGGTTCGCTTTAAATCACAAAGGGTATTTCTGGCGAGGCGAGGAGTTTTAATTCTAAGTCTTCCTGGGATGGCAGAGCTAATAGATCATCATTCCATCTTATATGAAGATTTGTCAGATCCTTTATCGCTTTTTAGAGGTGAAAAGGAAACCCAATTATCTAAGTTTTGGCCCTATGTTTTTGGGCAAGCCGATAGTTTGAGCAGTTCAGATGTGTCAAAATATTCTGATTTAATGTCAAAATCTCAATTTATGGTGGCCAGGGATACGATTGGCAGTATCAAAATAAATAAAAATGCAAAGTGGTTAGATGTGGGTGGTGGAAGTGGAGCTTTTGCCAATGAGTTGGTAAGGAAGCATCCAACCGTAAAGGTTAGTATCTTCGATGTTCCTGGTTCGAACGAGGAAGAAAATGGGCCACATAAATTTATTTCAGGATCCTTTTTTACAGATAAAATTCCTACAGGCTTTGATACAGTTTCATGCATACGGGTCTTATACGATCACGACGATCAAACAGTTTCCTCTTTACTGGCAAAAATTCAATCGTCTTTGCCAGAAGGTGGTCGAATAATTGTGTCAGAGCCTATGTTGGGGGAGTTTAGTCCCAATAAGTGGGGTGACACATATTTTGCTACGTATACGTATGCCATGAAAACTGGAACGACTAGATCGCCCTCTCAAGTCTCTGATTTTCTTTATAAAAGTGGATTTAAGAAGGTTAAAATTTTTCCTTCACGTCGCCCTTTTGTTACAACAGTTATAGAAGCGCATAAAAATTAATCAAAAAAGTGTCAAAAAAAATTGACACTTTAGATTGTCAATATAAACTGTCACTCATAAAACGACTCTTTCTCGTATGTATTTTATGGAGGGTAAATGCAAACGTCTGCTGTGCTTCTTGAGAAGCCTGAGAACCTGTCACTTGAAATGGTGGGGTTAAAAGACCCTGACCATGATGAAGTCGTTGTGCGAGTTCTACATTCGGGAATTTCTACTGGAACAGAAAAGTTACTATGGTCAGGTGCAATGCCTCCTTTCCCGGGTTTGGGTTATCCTTTAGTGCCTGGTTACGAAGCAGTCGGGGAAGTAATTGAAGCTCCAAAAGGTGCTTCAGTAAAAGTTGGTGATCTTGTTTTTGTGCCGGGATCTAATGGATTTGTGGATGCCAAAGGCCTTTTTGGTGGTTCAGCTCGCCATTTAGTGACACCAGTAAAGCGGATTACTAAGATAAATAGCGAAATTGGTGAAAAGGGCGTTTTGTATGCACTTGCAGCTACTGCAAGACATGCTCTAACCGGTCCCGACGCTAAATTCCCTGATTTAATTATTGGGCATGGAGCTCTCGGTCGATTGCTGGCCCGAATTACGATAATTGCTGGAGGCAAACCTCCCACGGTCTGGGAAATTGATAAAAAACGAGTTTCTGGAGCCTCTGGGTATGAGGTAGTGCACCCAGACAATGATACTAGGAAAGATTACTCCTGTGTATATGATGCCTCTGGAAGGTCTGACTTGTTAGATGACTGGATTGGTCACTGCGCCGTTGGTGCTGAAATCGTACTTGCAGGTTTTTATGCAGACAGAATAAACTTTGCGTTTCCTCAAGCTTTTATGAAAGAAATTAAACTTCGTATCTCAGCGGAATGGAAGCAGGCAGATATGCGGGCTGTTAACTCGATGGTTGATGAAGGTCATTTGTCGCTCGATGAACTGATCACTAATAGAGCACACGCAGAAAATGCTGCATGGGCCTACAGGAAAGCTTTTGAAGATGAAAGCTGCAGCAAAATGGTATTGGATTGGGGAAATCTACAATGAAAGATGATGTGCCAAATTTAAAAGATTACTCTTCACGCTTAAGGGAAGAAGCAAATATGGATTTGGCTGATATAAAAGCCGATGGGGAAATTAGTGAGCCAACTAAAAAAACTCAAATAGTAGCTATTTATGGTAAAGGCGGCATTGGAAAGTCATTCACATTAGCAAACCTTTCTCACATGATGGCTGAACTTGGGAAAAGGGTTCTTCTTATTGGCTGTGACCCAAAATCTGATACAACTTCTCTTCTTTTTGGAGGAAAAGCCTGCCCAACAATAATTGAAACTTCCACAAAAAAGAAATTAGCTGGTGAAGAAGTAAAAATTGGTGATGTATGCTTCAAAAGAGGCGGGGGGTTCGCCATGGAGCTTGGCGGTCCTGAAGTTGGACGCGGCTGTGGTGGGCGTGGCATTATCCATGGCTTTGAGTTGCTTGAGAAACTTGGTTTCCACGATTGGGACTTTGATTACGTACTCTTAGACTTTCTTGGTGATGTTGTTTGCGGTGGCTTCGGTTTGCCTATCGCCCGCGATATGGCGCAAAAGGTCATATTGGTTGGTTCAAATGACTTACAATCATTATATGTTGCGAATAATGTCTGCTCAGCAGTGGAGTATTTCCGAAAACTAGGCGGCAATGTTGGTGTTGCTGGTCTTGTCATTAATAAAGACGACGGTTCTGGAGAAGCTGCTGCTTTTGCAAAAGCTGCCGATATTCCTGTTTTGGCATCAATACCCCAAGACGATGATCTTAGAAAAAAATCAGCGAATTATCAGATTGTTGGCACATCAAAGAGCCAATGGGGTGACTTATTTACTGAATTGGCAGAGGCTGTAACAGGAGCACCTCCAATGCGCCCAAAGCCTTTGGATCAAGATGGGCTCCTAAATCTTTTTGACAGCAAGGATACTGGAGGAGATGTCACTCTTGTTCCTGCAACAGATGTCGATATGCGTGGTAAAAATGCAAAACCAAAGGCTTCATTGGAAGTAGTTTACGACGAGGCTTAATGGGAAACGAAATTACATATGACAACGCATCTTCGGTTGAACTGTTTACTCCGATCAAATCTAGTGAAGATCCTAAAAATGTTCAGGGTCAAGCTGCTGATGTAGGATGTCATTCTAATTCGACCCAACTTTCAGCTCTTGCGAACAATAAAAATGCTGAAATTTTAAAGAAATATGAAAAGGACTACCCAGTAGGCCCGCATGACAAGCCGCAATCTATGTGTCCAGCTTTTGGATCACTTCGTGTTGGATTGAGAATGAAAAGAGTGGCCACGGTGCTGTCAGGTTCGGCATGTTGTGTATACGGTTTAAGCTTCGTGAGCCATTTCTATGGAGCAAGACGATCGGTTGGATATGTTCCTTTCAACTCTGAGTCTTTAGTTACTGGCAAACTATTTGAAGATATAAGAGATGCAGTTCACGATATGGCGGACCCAAAAAAGTATGATGCCATTGTAGTAACTAACCTCTGCGTTCCAACGGCCAGTGGCGTTCCTCTTAGACTTCTGCCTAACGACATTAACGGTGTAAGAATTATTGGAATTGACGTTCCAGGCTTTGGCGTTCCGACCCATGCTGAAGCAAAAGACATTCTGGCCGGAGCTATGCTGAATTTTGCTAGGCAGGAAGTTGAGGCAGGGCCGGTTGCGGCACCATCCTCAGGTAAATCAGATCGACCAACATTAGCTATCCTTGGTGAAATGTTCCCAGCAGACCCTATGGTAATTGGTTCAATGTTAGCACCAATGGAATTGGCGGCAGGACCCGTTTTGCCAGCAAGAGAATGGAGAGAAATGTATGCTGCTCTAGATTGCAGCGCCGTCGCGGCAATTCATCCGTTTTACACAGCTACTATGAGAGAGTTTGATGCTGCTGGAAGGCCTTCCATTGGGAGCGCTCCCGTAGGATATGAGGGAACAGCATCATGGTTGGAAAGTGTAGGAGATGTTTTCGGCGTCTCAAAATCAAAAGTATCAAAAGCAAAAAATGCTATTCTTCCCAATATTAAAAACTCATTAAAAGATCATAAACTTAAGGGAAGAATTACAGTTTCTGGTTATGAAGGTAGTGAATTAATTGTTGCCAGACTTTTATCTGAAAGTGGAATAGATGTTCCTTATGTTGGAACAGCTTGTCCACGAACGCAGATGGCTGAACAAGATGCAGAGTGGTTGGAGTCTAAAGGTGCAGTAGTGAAGTTTCGAGCTTCTCTAGAGGATGATATTTCTGCTGCTGAGGCATTTGAGCCAGATTTAGCAATTGGAACAACACCTTTAGTTCAGCATTTCAAACAAAAAGGTAAATCAGCTTTATATTTTACAAATCTGGTTTCTGCGAGACCTTTAATGGGTCAGGCTGGTGCAGGAAGTTTTAATCAGTTAATTAACGGAGTTCTAAATAATTCAGATAAAATGCAAAGCCTTCAAAACTTTTTCGAGGGTGTGGGTTCTGACGATACATCTGGAGTATGGGAGAACGAGCCAAATGTTAGACCAGAATTTCGTGCCCAAAACCAAAAAAAGCTAGAAAAAGCGGCTCGTGCAGCCAAAGCACAGGAGATGATCTGATGTTGATACAAGATCATGATCGTGCTGGCGGATATTGGGGCGCTGTTTACGCTTTTTGTGCTGTTAAAGGTTTGCAAGTCGTGATTGATGGGCCGGTTGGTTGCGAAAATTTACCAGTGACCTCGGTTTTACATTACACGGACGGGTTGCCTCCCCATGAATTACCTATTGTTGTAACTGGCTTGGGCGAAGAAGAGCTAGGAAGAGATGGTACTGAAGGCGCTATGAAAAGAGCCTGGAAAACTTTAGATCCAGCGCTGCCGGCCGTGGTTGTGACAGGATCAATTGCAGAAATGATTGGTGGTGGCGTTACACCTCAAGGCACATCAATTCAGAGATTTCTGCCCAGAACAATTGACGAAGATCAGTGGCAGACTGCTGATAGGGCGATGACTTGGATCTTTACAGAATTTGGAATGACTAAAGGCCGAATGCCTCCCGAAAAGAAAAGATCTGAGGAGGCTAAACCTCGCGTAAATATACTGGGTCCTATGTATGGGACCTTCAATATGCCGAGTGATCTTGCGGAAATACGTAGACTAATTGAAGGTATAGGGGCTGAGGTCAATATGGTTATGCCGCTAGGATCACATCTGGCAGAGATGAGGAACCTAGTTAATGCTGATGTGAATGTCTGTATGTATCGAGAATTTGGAAGAGGCCTGTGTGAGGTTCTTGGAAAACCTTATCTACAAGCTCCAATTGGAATGGACAGTACCACAAAATTTTTACGAAAATTAGGGGAACTTCTAGAATTAGATCCAGAGCCTTTTATAGAAAAGGAAAAACACTCAACTTTAAAACCCATTTGGGATCTTTGGCGTTCAGTTACGCAGGATTTTTTTGCTACAGCTGAATTTGCTATAGTTGCCAATGAAACCTATTCCCGTGGAATACGAAATTATCTTGAAGCTGACTTTGGTTTTCCATGTGCTTTTGCAGTGGGTCGCATTGCTGGTGCTAAGACCGATAATGATGAAGTCAGAAAACTTTTTAGTGAAAAAAGACCCTTAATTGTTTTTGGCTCAATAAATGAAAAAATCTACCTGTCTGAGCTAAAAGGGGGTCATGGACCACAGCCTGCATTCATTCCTGCTTCTTTCCCGGGTGCTGCTATTCGTCGATCGACAGGAACTCCTTTTATGGGATATGCTGGAGCAACGTATGTTCTTCAAGAACTATGCAACGGCCTTTTTGATGCACTATTTCATATTTTACCTTTGGCAACTGAAATGGATGCGGCTGAAGCTACGCCAATTAATTTGAAAAAAGATTTGCCTTGGGATCCAGAGGCTCAGAGCGAACTGGATAGAATTGTGGCGACCCATCCTATTTTAACAAGAATTTCGGCAGCTAAACGACTTCGAGATCAGGCAGAGGCACAAACTTTAAAAGTTGGTGGTGAGCGGGTTGATCTAGAAACCGTATCTGCACTTAGAAATCAAAACTTATCTGAAGCAAATGGAGGTTAGTGTTATGCCAGAAATCTTACAAACACAGCAAAGCCATAGAAAAAAAATCAACTCTCGCTGGGAATACCTTGTGATATTTGGGTTGATTTTCTTAGCTGCAAGTCCGTTTTCAATGATCCATTGGATCGTTGATATGTATAGGAGGAAAAGTATTTTCGTTGATGGTCCTGTGACCCGAGCATGGCTCGAGGCGCATAGGATCACACCGGTAATTTTCTCGGTCTGAATCAGCCCGAGAAATAAGAGCTGTTCTGCTTATTGCAGTTCAGAACCCCGAAGAGAATGAGTCTCGGAGGGACCCGGCCATAGGGGAACTGTGGCGCCATGAAACATTCTGGAGGATATTTCATGTCAAGCAAAAATGACCTGTCTTTTACAGGTTTAACTGACGAACAGGCGCAAGAGTTGCATTCTGTTTATTTGAGTGGGATGTGGCTATTCGTAGCTGCTTGCATCCTTGCTCATGTAGCAACGTACATCTACCGCCCTTGGTTCGCATTTTAGGGAGGATTGATTTATGGCTAAATTCTATAAAATCTGGCTCGTTTTCGATCCGCGCCGTGTGTTTGTAGCACAAGGTGTTTTCCTATTCTTGCTAGCAGCAATGATACACCTTGTTCTGCTAAGCACGGAGCATTTCAATTGGTTTGAGTCCGCAGCTGCAGCAGCTGGTGGCTAACCCTTTGTTTTGCAAAAGGTGAACTAAAAGAATTAGGTCACGGGCATTTGGCTTCGCTACTTGCCCGTGGCAAACAGATTATAACTATCGGTTCTCGTTTCAAATGAACGTACCGAAATTCGCGGAGAGAAGAGATGGCATTGCTCAGCTTCGAAAGAAAATATCGTGTCCGAGGTGGCACTTTGATAGGCGGTGATTTGTTCGACTTTTGGGTCGGACCGTTTTACGTTGGATTTTTTGGCGTAACGACTGCTTTTTTTGCCCTTTTGGGCACAATCCTTATTTTTTGGGGAGCAAGTCAGCAGGGAACTTTTAATCCCTGGTTGATCAACATAGCTCCTCCTGATTTAAGTTATGGGTTATCAATGGCTCCCTTACTTGAAGGGGGACTTTGGCAAATTATAACCATGTGTGCAACTTGCGCTTTTGTGAGTTTTGCTTTGAGAGAGGTTGAGATTTGTAGAAAATTAGGCATGGGATATCATGTTCCTTTTGCTTTCTCATTCGCTATCTTGGCCTATGTAACTTTGGTTATCTTTAGACCGCTGCTGATGGGGGCATGGGGACATGGCTTCCCATATGGGATTTTTAGTCATTTGGATTGGGTGAGTAACGTAGGCTATGCATACCTCCATTTTCACTACAACCCTGCTCATATGCTTGCTGTGACATTATTTTTCACAACAACACTCGCTCTTGCTTTACATGGAGCGCTTGTCTTGAGTGCAGCTAATCCTGAAGAGGGCGAAGAAGCAATGGGCCCTGATAACGAAGATACATTTTTCAGAGACTTTATAGGCTATTCGATTGGAACTTTAGGAATTCATAGACTTGGATATCTATTGGCGATAAATGCTGTTTTCTTCTCGGCGGTGTGTATCATTATTTCCGGACCCGTTTGGACCAAAGGATGGCCTGAATGGTGGAATTGGTGGTTAGAACTTCCAATCTGGCCAAGTCAAATAGGTATGTAATCATGATAGAGTATCAAAATATATTTACCCAAGTGCAGGTGCGTGGCCCTGCGGAAATGGGGATGGACAATGAAAATAACATGTCCGCAGAGCGCGGCGGCAATCCTCGCTTTTCAAATCTGATAGGCTGGCTCGGTAACGCTCAGCTTGGCCCAGTATATCTGGGTTGGACGGGTGTTATCTCTTTGGCGACAGGCTTATTATGGTTCAATATAGTAGGATTGAATATGCTGGCTCAAGTAGGGTGGTCTATTCCAGAGTTTATACGACAACTCTTTTGGCTTGCTTTAGAACCTCCTGGTCCAGAATGGGGACTGCGTATGCCTCCGCTTAATGACGGTGGTTGGTATATTATAGCTTCGTTCTTTTTATTAGTGTCGGTATCAACTTGGTGGTTGCGAACATATCTTTTAGCGCAGCAGCACAAGATGGGAAAACACGTTGCTTGGGCGTTTGCCGCAGCAATTTGGCTTTTCTTGGTGCTTGGACTTTTCCGCCCCTTTCTTATGGGTAGTTGGTCAGAAGCCGTACCGTATGGTATTTTTCCACACTTAGATTGGACAACTGCTTTCTCTATTAGATATGGAAATCTCTACTACAACCCATTTCACGCATTATCTATCGTGTTCTTGTATGGATCGGTACTTTTGTTTGCTATGCATGGTGGTACCATTCTCGCTACAACACGATTTGGTGGCGACCGCGAGCTCGAACAGATATATGATCGTGGAACGGCCTCAGAGCGCGCTGCTCTGTTTTGGCGTTGGACAATGGGCTTTAATGCGACAATGGAAGGTATCCATAGGTGGGCTTGGTGGTTCGCCGTATTATGTCCAATAACTGGTGGAATTGGGATTTTGCTGACAGGGACAGTAGTTGATAACTGGTTCATCTGGGCTCAAGAACACAATTTTGCGCCAATTTATGATGGCTCCTACGGTTATGAAAACTTTGGCTCATATGAAGCTTTCATAGGTAAGGAGGACTAAAAATGTTACCTAAATGGTTTAATTTATGGAATAGAGAAAATCCAACAAACGTTTTTGGTCCAGCAATTCTGGTTGGGGTCTTGGGTGGTGCAGTTTCTTTGGCAATATTGATAGTTGTCTTGGGCCAACCCTATGCAACAGATAGTTTGCAGACCGGTCCTAGAGGAACTGGTATGTCGGTTACAGAATTTGAGAGCGACTTAAACACCCCAGATCCCGATATTGCACTTCTTATGGAAGACGAGCCTTATAAACCAGACGGTTCAGAGGACTTAGCAAAGGACATTTATAAAAATGTTCAAGTGCTGGGTAATTTGACTGAAGATAACTTCAACCGACTTATGGCTGCAATGACAAACTGGGTTTCTCCTGAACAAGGGTGCGCCTACTGCCATGGAGAAGGTGACCTAGAAACTTATGGCGAGGATAACCTTTACACTAAGGTTGTAGCTCGAAAAATGATCCAAATGACCCAGAATATAAATGAAAACTGGGATGGTCATGTTAATGCCAATAAGCAAGTAGGCGTCACTTGTATGACATGTCATAGGGGGCAAAATGTACCCAGTGAGATCTGGTTTGATATAACCCCTGTGAACGAAGCCACAGCGGGGTGGTCTGCAATTCAAAACCGTGTCACTCCGCTTAGCCAGTATACGTCTCTACCCTCTGATGCATTACAAGCTTATCTGGTGGATTACGAGACGATTGCGGTTCATGATTTGGAATCTCGAGTAGCCAATGAGCCTGGTGACCCACTAATCCAGCAAGCAGAACGTACCTACTCTCTAATGAATTATTTTTCAAACTCATTGGGGAAAAATTGTGTTCTCTGCCACAATTCAAGGGCGTTTTACGATACTGAGCAAGTAACGCCCCAGTGGGGTACTGCTTCGTTGGGTATTGGAATGGTTCAGGAGATGAATAACGACTACCTTATCCCACTTAGTGATGTTTATCCTGAGAGCCGGTTAGGTCCTAAGCACGGAGACGCTCCAAAGGCTGCATGTAAGACTTGTCACAAAGGCTATCAGCAACCTCTGCAAGGGGCTAATGTCATACAATACTGGCCAGAACTGGCTACTACCGGAGATCCTGTTTATGAGTGATCTCATTCAAGAAAAATGCTTTATTTAAAATAAAGTGAAAGCGCCTCGCATTGTTTAACAGTGCGGGGCGTTTACTTGGGGATAAAAGAATGGTTAACAACTTAGAAAACTCAATACTGAACAAGGTGAAAAGCCCAAAAGATTTGCGCGTTCTAAACGATGCCCAACTGGATCAAGTATCTAAAGAGCTTCGAAATGAAGTAATTGAAATCGTTTCTCAGACAGGAGGTCACTTAGGGTCGTCACTTGGAGTTGTGGAGTTAACTGTGGCATTGCATGCTGTATTTAATACTCCGTTTGATAAGCTCATTTGGGATGTTGGTCACCAGTGCTATCCGCACAAAATAATTACAGAGCGCCGAAACAACATGATCAGTCTTCGGCAAAAGGGTGGTATAAGCGGATTCACTAAACGCAGTGAAAGTGAGTATGATCCTTTCGGAGCTGCTCACAGTTCAACATCAATATCAGCTGCTCTTGGGTTCACTATGGCTAGAGAATTAGGGCAGCCTGTCGGTGATACTATTGCTGTCATTGGAGATGGATCTATCACGGCCGGCATGGCTTACGAAGCTTTGAATAATGCTGGAAGTGAAAATAAGAGGATGTTTGTAATACTGAATGATAATGAAATGTCTATTGCTCCTCCAGTTGGCGCAATGTCGTCTTATTTATCCACAATTAATTCACACCAGGCATTTGAAAAACTGAAACTATTTGGTGAAGAAATTGAGAACCACTTGCCTTCTTCACTCAGAGAGGGTGCTAGAAGAGCACGCCAACTCGTGACAGGTAAAAACCAGTCGACTTTTTTTGAAGATTTAGGTTTTAATTATTTAGGGCCTATTGATGGACACGATATGCAGCAGTTATTATATGTTTTGCGTGCTGCAAAATTTAGATCAACGGGTCCAACATTAATTCATGTTTGCACAAAAAAAGGACACGGATATGCACCGGCGGAAAACTCTGCGGATAAATATCACGGTGTTTCAAAGTTTAATGTTCAGACTGGTCAGCAATCTAAGGCACCTGCAAATGCTCCCTCATATACAAGTGTTTTTGGAAAATCACTTCTTGAAGAAGCAAAGTTAGATACAAGAGTAGTTGGGATAACGGCAGCTATGCCGTCTGGTACAGGTATTAACATAATGGCAAAAGAGTTGCCTGAGCGTGTATTTGATGTTGGGATAGCTGAACAGCATGCTGTGACGTTTGCTGCCGGTCTTGCGGCAGGAGGGATGAAGCCATTTTGCGCGATTTATTCAACTTTTTTGCAACGGGCTTACGATCAAATTGTTCACGATGTAGCGTTACAAAACCTACCAGTACGTTTTGCGATTGACAGAGCGGGTTTGGTTGGTGCAGACGGCGCTACCCATGCTGGAGTGTTTGATATTTCTTATATGTCTAATATTCCTAACATGACTGTTATGGCGGCTTCTGATGAGGCGGAATTGGTTCATATGGTTAGGACTGCTTCAGAATTTGATCAAGGGCCAATTGCATTTAGGTATCCTCGTGGAAATGGTACTGGCGTTCAATTACCCCAAAGGGGTGAGCTTTTAGAAATAGGTAAAGGGCGTATAATTCAAGAGGGTTCAGATTTGGTAATTTTATCCTTTGGTGCTCATTTGAATATTGTTAAAGATGCTGAGGTTGCACTAAATCAAATGGGTGTTAGTGTTACCATCGCTGACGCAAGATTTGCAAAACCGTTAGACGTTGAGCTAGTAAATCAGTTAATGAAACAACATCCTTGTATGCTGACAGTTGAACAAGGGTCGATGGGCGGCTTTGGAAGCATAGTACTGCAGCACATTAATAAGAACAGATCAAAAAATAAAAACCTAATATTTGATAGTATTTTTGTAGGCGATAAGTTTATTGATCAAGCTGACGTAAGCTCTATGTATGAAGACGCAGAGATGGGGTTGAACAATATCATAAGTAAAAGTGTTTCACTCGTGCAAGAAAGCTCTAAAATATCGAGTAAATTTGATTTTGACAATTTCAAGGCAAACGCTGGTATTTAAAACATACCAAATTACATGATCGTTAATTTGCCTTCAACCATGCCAACGCGGCGAATTAGTCCTTTTTGTTTTAATCGGGCCGCAGCCATTATAAAAAATTTATCATCAAAACTCTTGTCAAATTTATCATTACTTAACACCGTTAAATTATTTCTATCTGCATACCTTATTATCAAGGGGTCAGCGCTATGACCCTTCTTAGATACTGTAAGGTTATATCGATCTCGTTTTAGAATTCTACATAACGCAATTGGAACAGTTTCTTTTGGATTAAGGAGATTGCCATTTTTTAAAGTTTTTTTAATCCCATAATCAAAAAACAAATGTGTGGCCATATCATCTTTTTCAAGTTCATCAATGAAATCCGAAAATTTTTTTAAATCCCATTCAACGAGCCCCAATAAATTATTTGCATCGACAGCAAATGTAAATTCTGTGCTATCGGATTTTTCAGGATCAGAATAATTTAAGCCTCGTTTTATGTTAATATAACCGAAAATTAGCAAAGATGCTGTTAAAGCGTAAATAACTAACGTAACAATGCTTTCCCTGTCTGCAATATATAGAAATACTATTGCAACTGTCAGCGAGATCCAGAGCCACATCCCTCTAAAAGTAAGTCCAATTAAGATTATAATAAGGCTAATTATTATTGGAACTTGTGTGTAATCAAATGACGGCACTTAATTTTTATATCCGTTGCAAATTTATCCCCACAGCCGTTTAGACTTTTCTAAATCAAAAATCAATAAAGCTTACTGTCGCGGTCAATTTCCAACTGCAAGTCGAGATTTTTTATAGAATAAAAATAATCTCTTAACGTATCTTTTCCCGTTGAAGGCGTCATATTTGAGTCATAGCACTTTTTCTTTTCGTCCCAAATTAACATGGACTCTGTTGCATAATACTTTGCTATTTTAATGAGCTCAGACTTGTTCTTAGCCCAATTTGAGAATGGAGAAATTATCAATAGTAACAGTCTTATGGTATCAAGAATTTGTGTTGGGAAAGACTTATATTTTGGAGACACCTCAAATATTTCAAATAAAATTTTACCAATATCTTTAGGTGTTATTGACTGCTTTGGCCCCCCGATTGGCAGTATTTTTCGCCACTTAGTTTTGTCTTTAATACACGACAGAATAAACAGTGATAAATCCTTCTCAGAAATTGGATTGCATTGTGTTATTTGTCCGTCACCAAAGTAGACGTAAGGTTTACCCTTTTTTATATTTGCTATTTGTCCAGATAGAGACTTGAAATAGGCCGTGGGCCTTACAATCGAAAAGTTCAGGCCACTTTTTTTCAGCTCCTCCTCAAAAGCAAGTTTTTCAAATTGAAATGCCAATCTTGGTTTCTGAACACAAATGGCTGAAAGTAAAATAAATTGTGAGCACTTTAAAGCTTTTGCTTTTTCTAGAAGAAGACAATTTAGTTTATAGTCCACAAGATGAGCATCCTTAGGTTCGCCAGTTCTGCTTGCAAGACATGAGATAATGACATCTACCTTTTCAAGATCAGCTATCCAGTTATTGTCATTGTTTGATATTTTGATTACTTTTAATTTCTTATTTAGCTGGCCAGGCTTATTATCTGAATGTCTTTTTGCTGTAACAACATCAAAGCCATTATCTAAAGCATACTTAACAACGTTTTTGCCTATGTAACCAGTAGAGCCAGCAACAAAAATTTTTGTCAACTTGAACACCTTTCAAGTTAATATTTCAACGTCACTTCACGCTTGCTGAAAATCAAATAGTTTCTCAAAATGTTCATTTAAATAAATTTTGAACCACTGGGTATAGTCTGATGGTGACACTTTTACTTTTTCTTTAAGTTTTTCAATATCTACCCAAGCAAAATTCATAACCTCTTCTGGGTTCATTTTTACTTCAGGGGTTGTTTGACAGATGGCGGAAAAACAGTCCACTTGTTCATGCTCAATTAGCCCTTTACCAACTCTCGCTTTGTATTCGATTTGATCAATAAAACGTAACTCTAAGTTTTTAAGACCAAGTTCTTCAAATATTCTCCTATGGGAACAATCTTCTGTGCTTTCTCCCCAATTTGGGTGAGAACAGCATGAGTTAGCCCAAAGTTCAGGTGAGTGATATTTATTAGGTGCTCTCTGTTGAATAAGTAATTTTCCATCACAAAAAACAAAAATAGAGATGGCTTTGTGTTTTAGTCCTCTCTTATGAACTTCAAGCTTTTCTACGGGCTCTAAATTTCCGTTATTCCAGGCGGGTATTAAAATCGTCATGTATATTCCTTCGAAACAATACCTAACAAATGAGCAATATTCTTCAGGGCGATTTTTAGGTGTGCAAGTGGTTGAGCTTTTCCTAATTCTTTATTCATATAAGCTTCAAATGTCATTGTCTGCACATCAACATCATGACAAAGAGAAACAAATCTTTCCCTTCTATCATCTGTCTTATAATATGCGTTTTGCATCGCGCCTAGTACTTTAAAAACAGTACCATGCTGTTTGACAAAGGATTTTTGAGCCAGTGCAAGCAGCTTAGGGTTATTATTTTTCAAAGCTTCGGTTGCTGCCAACGCGGCCATTCGACCGGAACACATTGCATAAAATATTCCCTCGCCAGAACTTGGAGCAACCACACCGGCTGCATCACCAGCCAGCAGAACGTCTTTACCGTTATCCCACTTTTTTAAAGGTTTAAGTGGAATAGGTGCACCTTCTTTTCTAATGGTTTCGCAAGCCTCTAAACCTGAGTTTATTCTGAGAGATGATGTTGCGTCTTTTAAATCAAATCCCTTTACACCTGTTCCCATGCCCACTGATACTGTATCACCGTGTGGGAAGACCCAACCATAAAAATCTGGAGAAATTGATCCATTATAAATGACATCACAACGATCTGACTTATACCCAGAAAAGTCTTCAGGTGCCTTGATAATTTCATGATATGCAATGACATAAGGAATTTGATCTGCATCTGGAATTTCAGATCTTGCTACTTTACTTCTAGCCCCGTCAGCACCGATAATGATTTTGGCACTAATTTTTTCTTTATTTTCGTTTTCGTGATTTAAAAATTCAACCGTTGTCTCACCATTCTGACGAGTGATTTTATCAAATGTTCCAGAAAACCTAGTAACACCGATAGATCTGGCTCGTTCACGCAGGAACTCATCAAATTCTTCCCTATCTACCATTCCAACAAAACCATTCTCGATTGGTATATCAACACTGCGATTTGTTGGAGAAACCATCCTTGCCGTTACAATTTTGGCTTTAAGCAAACGATCGGGTATGTCAAAATCTCTGATAAGGATCGGTGGTATCGCTCCACCACATGGTTTAATTCGCCCTGGCCGATCTAAAAGAGCCACTTTATGACCTAATTTGCCAAGGTCTTCGGCAGCAGTAGCTCCACAAGGACCACCGCCAATAATTATAACATCATACATTTTACTCACCCGGTATTGCTATATTTTTCCCATAACTTTTATTAAACGTAATTGATGTGCTGGCTAAAAGAGCGGCCAATGCGAAAAGGCTTGCCTCTATTGAGAAAACCATTCCATAAGCATTAACTGGACTTAGATCTACTAACTGTAAAAGGTCCACAAGGATAGTGCCCAATAGGCCACCAAACCCAGCAGCAATGGCTTGCGCTGCCCCCCATAACCCCATCCTAGTCCCTTCACGACTCTTGGCGCCACTTCCTGCTAAACTCATCATTGAGCCAATGGCGGCAACTGCGAACATGCCATTAAAAAAACCAAGACCAATTACAGCAAATTCTAATGGCAGAAAACTCTTTATCTGACCTAGCAGCATAATTGATAGAAGCATGAAACAGGATCCAAAACATCCTGCCTGAACCCACGACTTGAGTGTACCTAGTTTGAGCCCTGTTGCGAGTATACCAACGGTGAGCATACCAATAAATACACCACCATTTTGCATACCAGATAGGGAAGTTGTTTGGCTAGGAGTGTACTTAAAAACAATACCAGCGTATGGCTCAAGAATAAGTTCTTGCATAAAGTATGCTGTCATTGAGAGAAAAACAAAAATTGTAAAATTTCTAGTTTTTGAATGCTGCCACACACTTTTTAGTTCTTCGAGTAAAGGTGCTTTTTCTTCATTCTTTTGCTCTACATTTTCCAGATTATTTTCAATTCTCCAAGTTGCGACGACTGATATAATCAAAGTTAAAAATGTAAGACTAGCTACAATTTTGAATAGTAATTCAAAGCTATATGGCACTAATAGCATCCCAACAATTCCCGCCGTCATCGCAATTCCAAATATCATCATTAACCAAGTAATCATGGCAGCTGCAGGGCGACGCCTTTCTGCAGTATGTTTCGCCATAAGTGCGAGTAAAGAGGTTCCAGATGCCCCAACTCCCAACCCAATGAGTGTGTAAGCAAAAATAGAAATAACCATTGCGATAAATGGGTTTTCAGCAAAAAATATTAAGCTTAAAGTTGCTAGATTTGCCCCAATTCCCAAAATTAGCATGCCAAGATTTATCCACTTTGTTCTATTATTTTCTAGATCAGAAATTAATCCCCACTTTGGCCGAGAGAGTTGAACGGCGTAATGTAAACCAACCAAAAACCCAGGAATTGTAGCGGCCATAGATAACTCAACAACCATTAATCGGTTTAAGGTTGAAGTTATTATGACCACTATTGCACCCAGGCATGCCTGAACTAATCCAAGGCGGAATATAGAAAACCATCCGAGCGTTTTTTGTTTACTGTCAATCATTATTGTCCCACCGCCTGTGATATCCCGATAGAGCAAACCATCATTCCACTTACGAACATCAAAACTCCTGTTGAATTATACCAAGGAGCATATCTTTCTGGATCGCTTAATAATCTCCGCATTGCTATGAATTGCCCAAATACAAGTAATAAGACAAAAGCTGAAAATAGAGTAAGTCCCCAGGTATAGAGTAAAGCTACAACGAAAATTTGAGGTGCAGCCATTACATAACAAGCAATTTGGGCCGCTCTGTCTGGTCCCAATTGAACAGGGAGTGAATTTATTCCAAGCGCTTTATCACCTTTCAACGCTTTAAAGTCATTTAGAGTCATAATGCCATGTGCACCAATCGCATAAGCAATCGCGACTAAGATTATTTTTGTATCAGGAAATGCTTGCAGCATAACTGCAGCACCAGTGAACCAGGGAATGCCTTCATAACAAAGACCAACTAAACCAGGGCCCCAAATGCCAGATTTTTTTAATCGAATTGGTTCTATTGAATAAACCCATGCAGACAGTGCGGCAAAGATCGTTGCAATAAACCCCCAAATACCGAGGTGCCAACCTAGGACTAACGCAAGTAATGTCATTCCTAATGCTATTTTAAGCCCCCAATTACCTGGCATTCTACCGGAAGGGATTGGTCTGTTAGGTTCATTAATTGTGTCTACATGTCTATCACACCAATCATTTGCTGCTTGGCTCATTCCACAAACAACAGGGCCAGCGACAATTATTCCGAGTATTAGTAAGTCCAAATTTTCTGCGATAGACTCGCCGGATGATATAACTCCACAGGCATAAGCCCACATTGGGGGAAACCAAGTTATTGGTTTAAGGAGTTCAAGAACAACTAAGAAATTAGGATAAGTTGTTGGCTGTTTACTATTCGTGACACTCATGTGTCATATATTATTGACAATATGAAATCATGCAACTGAAAATAAACAGTTTTGTAAAACAAACGAAACATTTCTGGACGTTAAAGAGAGTTAAAAAGCGATAACCCGAAGTTTATATCTCAAACTTGCTTAATTTTACATACAGGCTCTGCCTTGAAAGCCCTAAAAGATCTGCAGCGGCAGCTCTATTATTATTTGTAATTTCTAATGCGGCCTCTATGCATATTTTTTCAATAACATCAGTTGTGTCGCTGACTATCTCTTTTAGTGATGCGCTTCCAACCAATTCTCTTGCTGCTATTTCATCCTGCTTTTTATCTCGTGTATCTTTCGAAGCTGACCTCGCGCCTTCTCCAATAGACAAAACTTCTCTAACAATAAAAGCCACCAATGCGTTGGCGTCGGATTTATTGCGCGAAACAGATGCCTCGATATCTATTTTCGTTCCAAGGAGGCTTTTTAAATGAGTAGAATAAGTTTTAACTGCACCAGACTTCATTACATTTTCCAGCATAATAGCTAAATCAATCTCACCTCTCCCCAAAAAATCAGAGAGATTTTTCGAAATAACTTCGTTTTTGTGGCTAGAATTTGTAAGATCCAAGAATCTCTCATTTGTATATTGGATTAAACCGTTTTTATCGGTAAAAATAATAGCATCAGGACTATAATGAAAAGTTGCTAAGAGATTTTCTATGAGCTCCTGCTCACCCTTTTTTCTAATTGTTTTGGGATAAAACCTACAAATTAAAATCTGTTGTCCAGCAGCTCTATAACTATTGGGGTTAATCGAAAATATTGCTTCTCCGCTGGTCGTGATTAGCTCTTCACTAATATCGTAGTTTCCATGTGCAGCAATATTGATTTTTTCAATGAAACCTTTTCTATCAGCGCGGTTGGCTAGGAATGATTGTATTGTCTGATTTACTTCTTCCTTAGTTATTTCAAAAAACAAATCTTGAAATGTAGGATTGGAAAAAATAATCGCACCTGAATTTGCATTGATAAATGCCAAAGCATCGTTCGTGGAAGCCAACAAAATTTTGAAGTGAGCTTCTAGTTCCCTTTTTTCTTCAATGCTCTGCTCTACAGCTATTTGTGCTTTTATGAACCTTTGCTGATTTTCTGAGGTGGATTGAAGATCTGTGCCCAGTAGTATTATTTTCCCATCACTACCAAGGCGGTGTATATTATATTTTATAGGAAATTGCCATTCAGCATTATCGGAATGGTTTAATTCAAGTCCATATAGAACGGTCTCCCCGTTCTCGACTTTTTCAATTGCGGACATTAGTTTTGGAATACTTTCAGGTGTCAGAAAATCTGTAAGTTTACGGCCGATCCAGTGGTTTAAGTTGCCGTAAGATTTTTCAGACTTGTTTAATAATATTGAACTAATCACAATGTCTGTATCAATTAAAAGAGCTATATCTGAGGACGTTGCTAATACACCACCAAGGTACTCTGGTTCTATAACTGGGATAGATCCAAATTCTAAAATATTATCCGAGGTGTTTTTCAATGAATCATGACCAGTCTTTGTGTGTTTGTTTGTCTTTTTATTTTGTTTTTAACATACTCATCAACAGCTTCAACCGAACTTGTGACCAAGTTAAATTCAGAAAGGTCAGCGCCTTCAGAGATTTCTTCTATATTACCTCCTCCGAGGAAAATAGGTAATTCGCTACCTGAAATATTTCTGATTTGTTTGACGCACTCAGCTGTTTCTCGAATGCTCAAATAACTTGCGCAGGAAAAAAAGATCCCGTCATATCTATTTGCTTTTTGCAAATGGCATACTTCATCACTGTTTGCATCAAGTATTACTTTTAAAGAGTGCCCTTTTCGTCTTAGTATGTCGGCTACAACAAGAGCTCCGAGAGTGTGTTGTTCTTTTTCATGAACACATATCAAATACCGGTTACCAACAGAGGAGTTAAGCTCTCCCTCCCGATTCTGGCTTATCAGTTTGACCAACATCTGCAAATTTGAAGTACCAAGGGTGCACTCGGCAAAGCTTAGGGTATCATTCACCCACGCTTCTCCCAAGCGAGTGGCAGCAATCGGTATGCAGTAATCTACTATGCTTGTTTCTTTAAATCCAAGCTCGAGGAGTTGTTGTAGAGCGCTATTTTTGTCAAACGCCCTAGATAAGCAGTGTCTCACCAAAACCTCTCCAGCGTGTTCTATCCACTCTGGGTTTGCTGGGCGGAGAAGGTGTTTTTTACTTTCACGCAGAGCAGAATGCGCTAGGCTCGAAATGTTAGTTGCATTCGAGCTATTTGAAAATCTTTTATTTTTGTCAATCACTCTTGCCTCCAAACCCTGAACAACTTAGGTGAAGCAGCTAGTGGTTTCATATTAACTAACTTTAACCTTAGTCAATTTTATGTAATTTGTCCAACTTTATGTTCCGGCAAATTGTTTTGCTCTGAATCATAGATTTTCTATAGAAAATTAAGGACTCACGCAATTTCAAAAATGTTAATAGAAATAGACAGAATTTTTTAAATAGTGTAAGTTTTTATTGACATATTTTTGTGCTCAGCAATACTTGTGTCATGCCCATTGCCAGTCAGCCGACAGCTTTGGGACAGAGAGAGCAAAAGAAAGACCGCGACTTGCTGTATACTGCAGAAGAAAAAAAGCGCAGGGATGAAACTATTTGGACGCTAGTACAGGGTGTTCTGGCGCCACTCCAATTTTTTGTTTTTCTCGTTTCCACTTACTTAGTAATTCGATATTTGAATACTGGCGAAGGTTATCAGATCGCAACGATTTCTGTAATCTTCAAAACATCTATTCTTATGTTGATAATGGTAACCGGCGCAATCTGGGAAAAGGTTGTTTTTGGTCAGTACCTCTTAGCTCCCGCATTTTTTTGGGAAGACATTGTTAGCTTTTTCGTGATTTTTTTGCACATCGCTTATGTCCTCGCTCTCTGGATAAATTTATTTTCAGAGCAGCAGCTTATGTTGTTAGCTCTTGTTGCGTATGTTGCCTATTTTGTAAATGCTTTACAATTTCTCATAAAATTAAGGGCTGCTAGGATGCAGTCAGCTTGGGAGGACGCTCATGCCTAATGAGAAATCCCTAGCTGGCTGTTCAAATGCGCCTGTATTGAAGGAGCGCGGGCAACACGAAGTCTTCTGTGGTTTGACATCAATAATTTGGCTGCATCGTAAAATGCAAGACGCATTTTTCCTTGTTGTGGGATCGAGGACTTGTGCGCATTTATTGCAAAGTGCTGCTGGCGTGATGGTCTTTGCTGAGCCTCGATTTGCTACTGCAATACTTGAGGAAACTGATTTGGCTGGGATGGCTGATGCGCAGCTTGAACTAGAGAGAACGGTAGCAGAATTACTGTCAAGAAGAACTGACATAAAACGCCTGTTTTTAGTTGGATCATGCCCTTCGGAAGTAATCAAATTGGACTTGGCAACGGCAGCAGAAAAACTTTCGGAAAAGTATTTTCCTCGGGTCAATGTTATCAATTATTCAGGGTCAGGAATAGAAACAACATTTACCCAGGGTGAAGATGCTTGTTTGGAAGCAGTGATTCGCGGTCTAGAGCCTTCTGAGGAGAAGCAGCTGCTTATTCTTGGAGCTCTTCCTGATATAGTTCACGACCAAATGTTGCGAATTCTAGATCAACTGGGTTTGAAAAATGTCTCTGTATTACCCCAAATAAGAGTTGAAGATGAGGTTGCAGTTGGTAGTAATACCTACTTCATCTGTGCTCAGCCATTTTTGGGTGCTAGTTTTGATGAAATGGTGCGTCGGGGAGCAATTCCGATAACAGCACCTTTCCCGTTTGGCGCAAATGGAACAACTGCTTGGTTGAAAGCTATAGCGGATACTTTTGGAGTTTCCGAAAACATATTCAAAGCGGTGACAGATGCCCCGCGAAGACGTGCCGAACTAGCTATTGAAAAAGTTTCTAAAATTTTAAAAAGCCGTTCTGTTTTCTTTTTTCCAGATAGTCAGCTTGAGATCCCTTTAGCTCGATTTTTAAATCAAGAATGTGGCATGAACTTAATAGAGGTTGGAAGTCCTTATATTCATAAAACATTAGTGGGACCTGATCTTGAACTTTTGCCTGAAACAACGACTTTATCAGAAGGCCAGGATGTGGATAAGCAACTGGATAGACTGTTGCTGGGTACGCCGGATTTAACAGTTTGTGGTCTGGGGTTAGCAAATCCTTTAGAGGCAAAAGGTTTTACCACAAAGTGGGCAATTGAATTAGTTTTCAGCCCAATACATTTTTATGAGCAAGCAGCAGATCTAGCATCACTTTTTGCTCGCCCTATTAATCGCTCTGAGAAACTTAAGATCGGTAGGGTGGCATGAAACTTTCAGTTTGGACATATGAAGGCCCTCCACATGTTGGCGCAATAAGAGTAGCGACTGCAATGGAGAACGTACACTTGGTTCTTCATGCCCCTCAAGGAGACACTTACGCTGATTTATTGTTTACGATGATTGAAAGACGTAATCATAGACCTCCCGTTACCTATACTACATTTCAAGCCCGTGATCTGGGTTCAGATACGGCCAGTTTGTTTAAAAAATCTTGTATCGAGGCTTATGAAAGATTTAAGCCTGAACTTTTGCTAGTTGGGGCTTCATGTACCGCAGAGCTTATTCAGGATGACCCTGGCGGATTAGCTGAAACGTTAGGACTGCCAGTTCCAGTTGTTCCATTGGAGTTACCCAGCTATCAGCGAAAAGAAAATTTTGGAGCGGACGAAACATTTTTCCAAATTGTGAAGAGGCTGTCGAGGCCTTTAGAAAAAACAGAAGAAATTACCTGCAATTTGATTGGCCCAACGGCTTTAGGCTTTAGGCATCGTGACGATATAACGGAAATCACCAAAGTGCTGAATTCAATGGGAATTCAAGTGAACATCTGCGCGCCATATGGAGCCACTCCAAGGGATATAGAAGTTATATCCCAAGCGCACTTTAATGTATTAATGTATCCTGAGACTGGAGAAATGGCATGCCGATTTCTTGAGCGAACTTTCTCGCAACCATTCACCAAAACAGTTCCTATTGGTGTTGGAGCGCTTTCTGACTTTGTAAAGGAAGTTTCAGAAATTGTAGGTGCTAATGAAATTAAGGCTGAAACATATTCTCAGCTGCCTTGGTACTCTGCATCGGTCGACAGCACGTATCTTACTGGTAAGAGAGCCTTTATTTTTGGAGATGGAACTCATGCAATGGCTGCTGCCCGAATTGCGCGAGATGAAATTGGTTTTGAGGTGGCAGGGCTAGGTTGTTTTAACAGGGAAATGGCCAGACCTATGCGTAAATTAGCTGCTTCGTTTGGTGTAGATGCCCTTATATCCGATGACTACTTAGAAGTTGAGAAACATATACAGGCCATTGCTCCAGAACTTATTTTAGGTACGCAGATGGAACGGCACATTGGTAAGCGACTTGGAATTCCTTGTGCGGTTATTTCAGCGCCAGTTCACGTCCAGGATTTTCCTGCTCGTTACTCCCCTCAAATGGGACCTGAAGGTGCTAATGTTATTTTTGATACATGGGTTCACCCATTGGTTATGGGTTTAGAAGAGCATTTGCTTACTATGTTTAGAGATGATTTTGAATTTCATGATCAGGCAGGTCCTAGTCATCATGCAGCACATAGCCCCTCTCCAAAATCAGAATTAATACCTGAAGCTGTTACAGAAGGTAATTTAGACCATAAAATTATCTGGCTAAAGGATGCTGAAAAAGAATTAAGGAAAATTCCATTTTTTGTTCGGGGCAAGGCCAGAAAAAATACTGAAAAATATGCTCAAAACAATGGTTACTCCGAGATATCAATAGAAACCTTATATGAAGCAAAGGCGCACTATGCCCGGTAGTGTTAATCATAATCTTGGAAATAAGTTCAGCTATCGAATTGTGATTGTCACATTAGACTCTCACAACGCGCGTCCTTGTGAGCGGGCATTGAATAATATGTTGCCTGATTTTGCTGGCTTAAAAATTGATATATTCGCCGCTGCTGAATGGGATGAAGATCCTGAGTCCTTTGAGATTGTCAAAAAGGCTATTAGGGACGCTGACATTATTATCATTAATCTTCTCTTCTTAGAGCATCATGTCAAAAAACTATTGCCTGAAATCCAATTAAGGCGGAATTCCTGTGATGCAATTGTGGGAATGATTAGTGACGCAGAATTAGTCAAGCAGACTAAAATGGGCGCTTTAGATATGCTTTCTCCGCAAAGCAGCACCATGGCGCTTCTCAAAAAACTTAGGGGTTCATCAAAGCCTTCAACTGAAACTGGTGAAAAGAAGATGCGGATGCTACGGAGGCTTCCTAAACTTCTCAAGTTCATTCCAGGTAAGTCGCAGGACCTTCGCGCTTGGTTTCTAGCGATGCAATATTGGTTGGGTGGAACCGACGAAAATATCGAGTTAATGCTCCGATTTCTTATTTCTCGTTATTCAAAAGTTGAGCGTTGGCGAGGAAGCACTGTTAGTTTGCCGAAAGAGTATCCAGATGTCGGTTTATATCATCCAGACTTAAAAAATAAAATCACAGAAAGTTTTGAAGAATTTCCTAAAATGACAAATCATCGGGGAACTATTGGACTTTTATTGATGCGATCGTATGTTTTGAGTGGAGATACCGCTCATTATGATGCGGTTATACGGGCCTTTGAGAAACAAAATATTCAAGTAATCCCAGCATTTTCTGGAGGGCTTGATGCTAGGCCAGCGATTGAAAAGTACTTTAATATAGACGGTGACGTTACAATAGATGGTTTGCTTTCTCTTACTGGATTCTCTTTGGTTGGAGGACCTGCCTACAACGACAGTGAAGCGGCGGTTGAGGTCCTCAATAAATTAGATGTTCCGTATATAGCGGCTCATCCATTAGAATTCCAAACCTTATCTCAGTGGTCGAGCGCTACTGGTGGACTTGGTCCTATTGAAACAACCATGTTGGTTGCGCTTCCAGAAATTGATGGTGCAACTGTTCCAACTGTGTTCGCTGGGCGCCACGGTGAGAGTGGAGAGTGCAGTGGTTGCTCCTATTTTTGTAAAACCAAAGACTTTAGGGCAATGGCTCCCTGCTATGAGCGTATAGATGAGCTTACGAAACGTTGTGAAAAACTTATAAACCTGCGGATAAAAGAGAAATCTCAGAAAAAAGTTGCAATTGTTATTTTTGGCTTTCCTCCAAATGCAGGAGCAGCTGGAACGGCTGCCTATCTAAATGTTTTTCAGTCATTATATCGAACAATGCATCAGATGAAATCTGATGGTTACAATATCGATATGCCTTCTTCAGCTGATCAATTAAGAGAAGAAATTCTAGATGGAAATTCTTCAAAATTTGGGCAAGAGGCTAATGTGGCTGCTCGCGTTGATGCCAATTGGATTATAAACAATACACCTTGGTTAGAAGAAATAGAAAACCAATGGGGCTCGGCTCCAGGTCGCATTCAATCTGATGGAAATTCCGTTTTTATTTTAGGTAAAGATTTTGGCAGCGTTTTTGTAGGGCTGCAACCCGCCTTCGGTTACGAGGGTGATCCTATGCGTTTACTTTTTGAAAAAAGTTTTACGCCAACACATGCTTTTTCTACATTTTACCAGTGGTTGAAGAGCGAATATAATGCTGATGCAGTCTTGCATTTTGGAATGCACGGCGCTCTCGAATTTATGCCTGGAAAACAAGTTGGTATGAGTGGAGCGGATTGGCCAGATCGTCTAATTGGGCATTTACCAAATATCTATTTGTATGCTTGCAATACCCCTTCGGAAGCCAGTTTGGCTAAGCGCCGGAGTAATGCAATAACGATAACCCACATGACGCCGCCTGTAACGTCAGCTGGACTATACAAAGGTTTGCTAGAGTTGAAAGACAGCTTGGTGCGCTGGCGTGAAATGACTAAAGGTGATCCAAAGCAAGCTGAGTTGGAGCTGTTAATTAAAGAACAGTCAGAGTCTTTAAACTTTTCGGAAAACAATATTGAAGCTCTGTGGCTTAAGATTTTAGAAACAGAAGAAGCTTTAGTTCCTGAAGGCCTTCATATTTTGGGTGAAGAACTTTCAGATCGTCAATGCAGCAGCTACATAAGCTCAATTGATGGTATAAAAGAAGAAGAAAGAAAAAGCCTTCTAAATTCTTTGAAAAAGCAAAACGAAATTCCTGCAATAATAAATGCACTTGATGGAAAATTTACGCCTCCCGTTCCCGGTGGAGATATTGTGCGTTCAAAAGATATTCTACCAACGGGGCGAAATATTCACGCATTTGATCCATTTAGAATGCCCACCACCTTTGCCTGTAGACAAGGTGAAATTCAAGCAGACTTGTTACTTAAAACTCACAGAGAATTACCCAAGACTGTTGCTCTCGTTTTGTGGGGTTCTGACAATATTAAATCTGACGGAGAGCAAATAGCGCAAGCTCTTGCCTTGATAGGAGCCAAGCCAAGATTTGATAGTTTTGGCCGCTTATCAGGAGCAGATTTAATATCTTTAGAACAGCTTGGAAGGCCCAGGATTGATGTCGTAATGACCCTCTCAGGCATTTTCAGAGATCTATTGCCCTTGCAAACAAAAATGTTGGCTGAGGCCGCATATAAGGCTGCTGTGGCTGATGAAGATCCGTTGCAGAATTTTATCAGAGCTAATGTTTTGGAATATATGGCTAAGACTAACAGTGATGTTGAAACGGCTGCTCTTAGGATATTTTCGAATGCTGAAGGCGCGTATGGTTCTAACGTTAACCAACTGGTAGATAGTTCATCTTTTGAGGAAGAAAATGAGCTGGCTGATGCATATGAAGCTAGAAAAAGTTTTGCTTACGGAACCAGTGGTAAGCCAAAGCAAAATCAGGAATTATTAAAGAGCGTGTTAGCAAAAGTTGAATTAGCTTATCAAAATTTAGAAAGCATAGAACTTGGTGTTACGACCGTTGACCATTATTTCGACACTCTAGGTGGAATTTCAAAAGCCGTAAGCAGAGCTAGAGATGGTAAACCTATCGAAGTCTATATTTCCGATCATACCCGTGGAAATGGTAAGGTTCGAACGCTCGCTGATCAAGTTTCTTTAGAAACGCGATCAAGATCGCTCAACCCAAAATTTTACGAGTCTCTTTTAGAACATGGCGCTGAGGGAGTTCGGCAGCTCGAGGCTCAAGTGACTAATACGCTTGGTTGGTCAGCTACAACTGGCAAAGTAGAGCCTTGGGTCTACCAAAGAATTAGTGAAACTTTTGTTCTTGATGAAGAAATGAGAAATAGAATTTCTGAGCTTAATCCTACTGCAAGCTCTAGAATGGCGAACAGATTGTTGGAAGCGAACGATCGTTCTTATTGGAACCCTGATCCTGAAACAATTGCTGCGCTTCAAGACGCGGCTGATACTCTTGAGGATCGGATGGAAGGAGTTGCTGCCCAATGATTTTAACAATTTTAAAAAAGAAAGGGTACTCGATATGAGCCCATTAGATAAGTCCCCACCTCAACTACGTGGCCAAGATGGAGAAGGGTCGGTACAAGTTCATCAAGATCCTGATATGAAAATTGAAGGAGCTAAAGTCTTTTCTGTTTACGGTAAAGGCGGGATAGGAAAATCAACTACTAGTTCGAATCTGTCAGCTGCTTTTTCAACATTAGGAAAGCGTGTACTTCAAATTGGATGCGATCCTAAACATGACAGTACATTTACTCTCACGGGTTCTTTGGTTCCAACTGTTATAGATATCCTCAAGGAAGTGGATTTTCACTCAGAGGAATTACGCCCAGAAGATTTTATCTTTGAAGGCTTTAATGGTGTTAAATGTGTTGAAGCAGGTGGCCCTCCTGCTGGGACTGGTTGCGGCGGATATGTAGTTGGACAAACAGTAAAATTATTAAAACAGCATCATTTGCTTGAAGACACGGACGTCGTAATCTTTGACGTTTTAGGTGATGTTGTATGTGGTGGATTTGCGGCACCTTTACAGCATGCGGACCGCGCACTGATTGTCACAGCAAACGATTTTGACAGTATTTACGCGATGAATAGAATAATTGCTGCTGTGCAAGCTAAATCGAATAATTACAAGGTAAGGCTTGCCGGATGTGTTGCAAATCGTTCTCGTGAAACAAATGAAGTTGATCGGTATTGTAAAGAAGTAGGCTTTAACAGAATAGCACACATGCCTGATGTTGATGTAATTCGACGTTCTAGATTGAAAAAGAAAACACTCTTTGAAATGGATGCTGATGAAGAGGTGGTAGCTGTTCAAGCGGAGTATGTACGACTGGCTGAAAAGCTGTGGAATGGTACAGAGCCTCTTGCTCCAGCGCCATTAGAAGACAGAGTTATCTTTGAATTATTGGGTTTTGATTGATGCTTTATGACCAAACTCTTTCTCGCGTTGAGACTTATTTTGATAAAACTGCCTCAAAGACTTGGGAGCAGCTTACTTCGGATGCGCCAGTCTCTAAAATTCGTCAAACCGTGCGGACTGGCAGAGAAAGAATGAGAAATAAATTGTTAGGTCAATTACCCAGCGATTTGAGTGAAACTCGAATATTAGATGCTGGTTGCGGCACCGGACAATTAACAACAGAGCTCGTAAAAAGGGGGGCTTCAGTAGTCGCTACCGATATAAGTAATTCTCTTATTCAGATTGCTAGAAACAGGATATCTAAAGATTATCACAGGAAAATCAATTTCCATGTTGGTGATTTATGTAACAAAGATCTTGGGCAATTTGATTACGTTATCGCTATGGATAGCCTGATTTATTACTCATTAGATGATCTTTCCAGAATTTTAATTGGATTAAAACAAAGGACTGCAAAGGAAGTTATTTTTACTGTTGCTCCAAGAACTAAGCTACTCCTAGTTATGTGGTATTTGGGAAAATTAGCTCCTAAAGGAGACAAATCCCCAGTTATGGTTCCTCATTCTTTGGGCAAAATTTCAGAAAATCTGTTTGGAATTGCCGAGGTCAAAGACCTCGGGCGAGTTTCTTCAGGATTTTACATTTCACAAGGTATTAGTTGTATTTAATGTCCGGTTCAAAGCCTCATATCGCTTTAAGTTTCACTAGAAAACTTCTTCCATTTGCAGATGCTGCGAGCACCGACTTGCCTCTTGGTCAATTGCTTCGTCTTTCTTTATTCCAAATTTCAGTTGGTATGGCGACGGTTCTCCTATTGGGGACTCTTAATAGAGTTATGATTGTAGAGCTCGGTGTGGCAGCGACTATTGTAGCTCTCATGGTGGCAATACCAGTTTTAATTGCTCCCTTCAGAGCCGCTTTAGGTTTTAAGTCTGATAATTATAGGTCAGCGATCGGTTGGAAAAGAGTTCCATTTATTTGGTTTGGTTCTCTATGGCAAATGGGTGGTTTAGCGATCATGCCATTTGCACTAATCGTTTTATCTGGTGATCAAAGCATTGGTCCTTCATGGGCTGGAGAAGTTCTTGCTGGACTGGCATTTTTAATGACTGGTCTCGGTTTGCATATGACCCAAACAGCAGGTTTAGCACTTGCCAGTGATAGAGCGCCAAAAGATAAACGGCCGCGCGTTGTTGCTCTTTTGTATGTTATGTTTTTACTTGGCATGGGACTATCCGCGCTAATTATCGGCTATTTATTAAAAGATTTTTCAAACCTTCGTCTTGTTAGAGTAGTTCAAGGCGCCGCTTTGTTTGGTCTAGTTTTAAATTTAGTAGCCCTTTGGAAACAAGAGCATGTTAAACCAATGCCAAAGGGGCAAAGAGTTGAACCTACTCCAATGTTCCGAGAGGCATGGGCAGATTTCATAAATAAGGGCGATAATGCTCGACTTATTTTGGTTGTATTCATTGGAACCCTTGCATTTAATATGCAGGATGTCCTGCTCGAACCTTACGGAGGTCAAGTCTTAAAGCTAAGCGTCAGTGAAACTACATGGCTTACTGTTGCTTGGGCAGGGGGCGCTCTTTTCGGATTTGGTATCGCTGCACAGAGATTAAATAAGGGTATAGATCCCAGTAATTTGATGAATTTTGGTGTATTGGTAGGCTTTGTTGCTTTCACGTGTGTAATTTTCGCCTCACCAATTTTATCTGTTATATTATTTTTTGCCGGCACCTTTTTAATAGGTTTAGGTGCTGGGTTATTTTCAGTTTCAACGCTCATCGCCGCCATGAATTTACCATTATCAGGTAAATCAGGACGCGGGTTGGCTTTGGGAGCTTGGGGAGCTGCGCAGGCTACAGGCGCAGGTTTAGCCATTGCAATAGGTGGAGCCACACGAGATATCGTGAACACCTTTGCATTGAACAATAGTTTAGGAGCTTCGTTAAATAGTGAGGCTACAGGCTATTTATTTGTTTATCATATAGAATTGACACTTCTTGTGGTGACCCTGGTGATGCTGTCACCACTAATAAAAAGTGCACGAAACAAAGAAATAAAGTCTAATCAGAAATCAGCACGCATCGGTGTGGCTGATTTCCCCATGTAATATGAAATGTTGAAAGGAAATAAAATGGACCTGATATTATTTGGAAACTTCGATTTAGCTAGCGCATCTATATGGCTATTCTGGATCTTTTTTGCTCTGTTAATTTTTTATATTCAGAGAGAAAATATGCGTGAAGGTTACCCTCTAGAAAACGATGATGGTAGCGAAGCCCCCAATCAAGGACCTTTCCCATTACCAGATGCAAAGACCTTTAAACTGCCACACGGACGCGGTGAAGTGACTGTGCCAAATGGTAAAGGTGAAGATCGAGCAGTTGCTTTAGAGCAAACGAGTGTTGCGAATGGATATCCTTTTGAACCTACCGGAGATCCTATGAAAGATGGTGTTGGACCAGCATCATGGGCACCACGCCGAGATGTTCCAGAATTAGACGGGCATGGGCATCCCAAAATAATTCCTATGTCTGCAAATAGCAAATTTTTCGTGGGAGCGGGACGTGATCCTCGTGATTTACCTGTGGTTGCAGGAGACGGAGAAGTTGTCGGGAAAATTTCGGATATGTGGATCGATGAACCAGAGCAGCTTGTTCGTTATCTAGAAATAGACCTAGATATGAAGCACGGTGAGGGTAGTCGATTAGTCCCTATGACACTAGCAAGAATTCATAAAGACAGAGTTGCAATCAAATCAATTTTTGGAAAGCATTTTAATGATGTTCCAAAGAACAGCTCTAAGAACCAAGTCACTCTTTTAGAGGAAGATAAAATTTCTGCCTATTATGCAGGCGGACATTTATATGCCTCGGAAGAAAGATTTGAACCTCAACTTTAATTTAGGAGAAATCTAAATGTCACAGGATGATTTTGCTTTTGAACCAATACGAGGACTTCCCGAACACCCTCCTGAAGGCGAGGTCATTTTGTGGCAGGGACAACCAAACTGGTGGCGTCTTACGGTTGAGTCACTGAATATATACTGGGTGTTAGGTTACTTTGCTTTTCTATTTGCGTGGAGATTTATTTCGGTATCTGATATATTGCCTTTAGAGCAAGCTTTTAAAGTTTCATTTCCTTTCTTGGTTTTAGCTTCTATTGTTGCCGCACTTCTCATTATAGTTGGTTATATTCAAGCTAAGACGACAGTTTATACAATAACGAATAAGCGCATTGTTATGAGAATTGGTGCTGCACTGACAGTGACCCTCAACCTGCCATTTACAAAAATTGAAAATGCTGCACTTGCTTCGGGATCAAGGGGTTTTGGCAGTATTGCTATTGATACGACCCAAGATGCTAAATTTTCTTTTTTGGTTCTGTGGCCTCATGTCCGCTCCTGGCACTTCAAAAAGCCTCAACCTAGCCTACGATGCATTCCGGCTGCACCTGAAGTTGCTGAAATTTTAGCTAATGCGGCCAAAGCGAGATTGGTTGAAGTAAAAAATTATCCAAATCAAACCACGTCCGATTTGGACGCTGTCGTGAGTTAGGAGAAAAAATATGACCAGCTTAGAAATTTCAAAAAAACAAGTTGAAACAATTCCGCGCGTCCCTTTAATCGCAATGTTTCTTTTGGTTTTTGTAATTTTAATTGCTGTAGCTACGTTTAGGTTCTCTGGTATGCCAGCTGTTTCTAGTCCGCCTCAAGCAAAAGTAGTTGCGGAAGCGAGTCTCATTATAAAAGGCGAGCAGAGTGGGGCTGTCAGCGTTATGGGTGAAGACGGTAACATTATTGTTAACTTAGATGGTGATCAGGGCGGTTTTATCTCTGGAGTAGCAAGAGTCATTGAACGAGAAAGAAAAAAGATCAATGTTTCTGTAAACCTTCCTGTTAAGATTATCTGGAGAGATAACAACAGAATTTCGATATTTGATCCGGTAACGAATTGGCAAGCAGATCTAATGGGGTTTGGTGCAGATAACGCACGTGCATTTGCCGAATTATTAGCCAAAGCCACGAAAGGGGAATAAAGTGGGTATTTTCACGAAAACTAAAGAACATGCACCATGTACAGTGGAGGTCAGTCATAAATTTGAAAGTCTGCACGCACATGTTCGCTTTAATAACGGTGCAATCATCTACCCAGGAGATGAAGTACAGGTTCAAGGTCCTGAAATTATGGCGCCGTTTGGCGAAATAGTCAGAGAGAATAGGGATGCGATAATTTTAAGGGCAAGCTTTTTAGAAAGACTATGGACCAAGGCCTTCGGTGATTTTGAAGTTATGGAACTCTGTGAGTTTTCATTTTCTGAGGAGGCAACGCTATGAATAAACATTCGGCAGACGCTACGACAGCTGAAGAGGCAATCGCAATTCAATCGGCGCTTGATAGCGACATGGCAACCGAGGTTGCGATGCAGGACACCCTTTTAACACCACGATTTTATACCACGAATTTTGATGAGCTTGATGCGATTGATGTGAGTCAGATTTCTGAAGAGTGGCAACCACTTATTGAAAGAATGCTCAGCGATCCAAATAAGGGACACTTCAAGAAAAATGACGATTGGGATAAAGTAGATTGGGAGGGTATGGAGCCTCAATTAAAAAAAGAGTTTATAGATTTTTTGATCAGTTCTTGCACAGCAGAGTTCTCTGGTTGTGTGCTTTATAAGGAAATGAAACGAAGAGGTTCGAATAAAGATATTACTCAACTTTTCCAGTTAATGGCTCGTGATGAAGCTAGGCATGCTGGATTTATTAACGATGCTCTTCGAGAAGCTGGAGTAGCCGTAAATTTAGGTTTTCTAACTCAAAAAAAGAAATATACATATTTTCGTCCAAAATTTATCTACTATGCGACTTATCTATCTGAAAAAATCGGATATGCGCGCTATATTACGATATATCGCCACCTTGAAAAAAACCCTCAATATAGATTTCATCCAATTTTTAAATGGTTCCAAGAATGGTGTAATGATGAATTTTCCCATGGTGAGGCATTTGCACTATTGATGAAAACGGATCCTAAGCTAACGTCTGGAATAAATGTCTTTTGGATTAAGTTTTTTCTCACTGCAGTATACGCAACCATGTATATTCGGGATCATCAAAGGCCAGCCTTTCACAAGGCTTTAGGAGTTGATCCTGACTGGTATGCAGAAGAAGTATTTACCAAAACTTCGGAATTAAGTAAGCAAATCTTTCCGATTACTCTTGATATAGATAATCCAAAGTGGTTTGCAAAATTACGCAAACTTCAAAAAGTTAATGCAGAACTTGCTGAGGCAAAGAAGGGTCATAACAAACTGAAGCAGATCTGGTGTAGTTCTAAAGCTGCTCTGATTTTCCTTTCGCTCTTGGCGGTGCCAGCGAAAAGCAACAAAGTACCTGATGTTACCAGAATGGAGCCAGCATACTAATGGCCGGCTCTATCTTCATAGCCATGCTTGCTGCAGTATTTTTTTGGTGGTTTTCTACTGGATCGATACTGTTAGTTGTAAGATTGACAGAAAATTTTAGCCGATTATCTAAGCTGAAGATCTGCATTATGAGTTCACCTATTTTGTTAGTGGGTCTTTGGGGTGTATGGACGACAAGTTCAAATTTAACAGATGTGGGTTCATATTTAGCTTTTATTTCAGCACTACTAGTTTGGGCATGGATTGAACTTACATTTTTAACAGGTGTGATAACTGGTCCAAACAAATTAGACTGTCCCAATAACATAACTTTTTTTGAAAAATTTATCCGTGCATGGGGCACCCTAGCTTATCATGAAATATCATTACTAGCTGCACTTGGTGCAATAGTATATTTGGGTTACGGTCAAGAAAATCATTTTGGGATATGGACTTTTATAATTCTGTATTTTGCGAGGATTTTTGCCAAATTGAATTTATTTTTGGGAGTTCCACATATAAACGTGGAGTTTATCCCTCAAACACTTTCTCATTTGAAAAGCTACTTTAAGATCTCAAAACTAAATTGGTTTTTTTCAATATCTGTAACACTTTTAACTCTGGCGACAGTTTGTTGGGTTGAACGGCTGTTTGCTGTTCAAAATTCTTTTGAAATCATAGGGTTCTCTTTGCTCTTTGCTATTTCCTTAATGGCACTGTTGGAACACTGGTTTATGGTTTTACCGATACCTGACGCTCGTTTGTGGCGATGGATGCTACCTAAAACAAAATCAAAACAAGACTATCTAAGTGAGGACTACAATGGACTTTGATGCTTTATTTGCGGATCAATTGGATTTGCTGAAAAAAGAGGGTAATTATAGAATTTTTGCTGAATTAGAGCGTCAATGTGGAGCTTTTCCAAAAGCAAAAAGTTATGATGAAAATTCCCCTGAGAACGTCACCGTTTGGTGTTCCAATGATTATCTTGGGATGGGACAGAGCCAGATTGTAAAAGATGCTATTAAGGATGTGATCGATACCAATGGCTGTGGAGCAGGTGGGACCAGGAATATCTCTGGAACCAATCACCATCATGTTCTTTTGGAAAAAGAATTAGCAGATTTGCATCAAAAAGAAGCCGCGCTGCTATTTACTTCAGGTTACGTTTCAAATTGGGCATCTTTAGGAACTTTAGGCTCTAAGCTGCCTAATGCGGTGATACTTTCTGATGCTGCAAATCATGCAAGTATGATTGAGGGAATAAGGCATTCTCGTGCAGATAAAGTCATTTGGAAACATAATGATCCAGAAGATCTAGACAGGAAGTTGAAAGCTATAGGACCAGAACGCCCTAAAATTGTAGCATTTGAGTCTGTCTATTCGATGGACGGCGATATTTCTCCAATGGAAGAAATCGTTGAAGTGGCAGAAAGCCATAATGCGATGACCTATTTGGATGAGGTTCATGCAGTTGGGCTTTATGGGCCAAGAGGAGGAGGAATATCTGAGGAATTGGGACTATCTGAGAGGATTACGCTAATAGAGGGTACTCTTGGGAAAGCGTACGGCGTCATGGGTGGATACATAACTGGCTCTGAAGTCCTGTGTGATTTTATCAGATCATTTGCCAGTGGCTTTATTTTTACAACTGCGTTACCGCCTGCTATCGCAGCAGGAGCAAGAGCATCCATAGCCCACTTAAAATCTTCTGAGCTGGAAAGAAAACGTCAGCAGCGACAGGTTCGCAAACTCAGAAGCGATTTGGATAGAGCTGGAATACCGCATATGAACAATCCTTCCCACATTATACCTGTAATGATAAAAGATCCTGTAAAGTGTAAAATGTTATCAGATATATTAATGCAAGATTACGGCATTTACGTACAACCTATTAATTATCCGACTGTACCTAAAGGGACTGAGAGGTTAAGATTTACCCCTTCACCGCTGCATTCAGACACAGATATAGACCATCTAGTTAGTGCATTAAATGTTCTATGGAAACAGTGCGCAATTGCAAGGGTTGTAGCTTAGAGTACAACCCTTCTTGACATTGAAGCTACTGTCCTATTTTTAGCATATAGGAAAATGGAGAATTCAATGCGACTTTTATTAAAAACGGCCTTTGTCTTGTGCCTTTTAGGTTCCCAAGTGTTTGCAGGAGGTGACGCTGGTGCAGGAGAAAAAGCATATAAAAAATGTAAGTCATGCCATAGCATTGTAGATAATGATGGCAATGTAATTTTAAAGGGTGGCAAAACTGGCCCCAATTTGTATGGGTTAGCAGGTAGGATTGCCGCTAGTGTCGATGGTTTTAAGTACGGAAAGAGTCTAAAAGCTCTTGGGGAAACAGGTTTTGCATGGTCAGAGGATGATTTTATTTCCTACGTTGCAGACCCCACAAAGTTTTTGAGGGCTTCTCTGGATGATAGTAAGGCAAGGTCAAAAATGTCTTACAAACTTAAAAAGGAAAAAGATGCTCAAGACATTTGGGCTTATTTAACTTCTGTATCAGAATAAACTTATTAAACCTTAAATGCTGAGCTGGTCCTTTATAGACTGGCTCACATCACGTGGTTGTTCTTCATGGGCTAAATGCCCAGCTCCACAAATTTCAATATAGTGTCCGTTTGGCACTTGTTTCGACCATTTCTTGGAAACACTTATAGGGACGGTTTTATCCATCTCTCCGACTAAAAATCTTATCTTTGAATTAAAATTTTTTAAATCTGTTAAAAATTTGGAAAGATCCCACTCTGCCATCAACTTTAGAGTTCCTTTAACGTGCTTGGGATTGGAAAAAAGCATTTTGTAATATTCTAAATTTTCTTTTGAAATTTTAGATCCTGTATTGGCAATCAATTTTTCTGTTCTTTCATTATTTTTTGATAAACTAGCCAATATGTCTGAGGAATATGGGACTACAGCTATGATTTTGGCAAAAATAGGAAACATCACGCCAGCTAATCCAGGAAATTCACCAAAGGCAGCATTTATGCACATTGCACCATTACTGACTTTCATTTTTTCTGAAAGTATTACAGCTATAGCCGCTCCTGCAGAATGCCCAACTATAAGATCAGGTGTAAAATCGATCTTTTCCAATAAATCCATAGAACCATTTACTATTTCTCTGAGAGAACTTTTATTTGGTGCGGGCAAATCAGAAAACCCATGGCCAGGTAGGTCGATTAACAAAATTTCATATTGACTATGTAAAAACTCAGCTATTTTAGACCAACTGTGACATGAGGAACCAGTACCGTGGATAAACAAAATTTTCTTTCCACCAGATTTTCCCAGTCTTTGAATATGCCAAGAATGGAAGCCTGTTTTTACATGTCGTGAATATTCGTTATTAGGCCATGTAGATGGTATGCTAAGTTCCATTAAACCCCTAAGTTAGCTTTTACTAAATTAGATATATTGTTTGCATTAGTTCTAGGCAGACAGACATAATTTGCGCCCATCGAGGTTGCAAGATCATTCAAATTACTATTTGCACGCTTCCCGCAATCAATAAATACCGATTTCATATCAAGTTTTTTTCCTACTTTGGCTACTAAAATAGAGTCAGAGAACGCTTTTTCTCTATTTGGGTTGCCATCAAGATCTATATTAGCCTTCCCATCGGTCAGAACTGCTAGGCTCGGCATTTTCCCAGATCTTTGGCAGGTTTGAGCAAGTTTAATCCCAGCATCCAGACCTGTTGCTAATGGTGTCCCTCCACCTGCCATTAGCGCGCTCAATCTTTTTTTTGTTTGGACAAGTGACCTGGTAGGTGGAAGTAAAATTTCAGCGCTGGTATCTCTAAAAGAAATCAAACTGACAAAATCACGCTTTGCGTATGAATCGGCTAGCATTAATTCGATTGCGCCCTTACTCTCTCCCAATCTATTCATGGCTGCTGAACCAGAAGCATCAACCAAAAAAATTATTACTCTTTCTGATCTATCTTCAAAATTAAAAGTATGTATATCACTTGGGAAAATAATTATATTTTTTGCTATTTTGAATTGTTTTTTTCGTAATTTTTGCCATGGCGCTGCGGATCTTAAGGTAGCAACAACATCTACCCGTTCTTGATCGCCTGGCGGTGAATTTCTTGATGGTTTTGGCCGACCTCTTACCTTTGATTTCTGCCGATTTCCAAAACCACTTCCACTTTTGTTCTTTTGGCGTAGGTTACTTCTGAGTTCTTCAAAAATGCTTTTTGGCAAAGATGCTTTTATTGCTTCTATTAATATTTCAGTGGGTAAAGACGCTTTGTTTTCTTGGTTATTTTCCTTATTAGCCATTTCCTCCTGTTCTGTTGGAGGCTGGGTTTCCGCATCATTTTTGATCTCTTCAGGAATTAAAATCGCTCTATGAGCCAAAATCAGCGAAGCTGCCAAATTTAGATCTTCCTGCTCTACTCTCTTTCGGTCATTTATTCCGGCTAAATACTGTGCTGCGCAGACTGTCATATAAACTGGTCGAATATTCTCTATTCCAAATTTAAGTGCACTTATAATTACCGACTGGATTTGAACATCGTTTATCTCTGCTTTGACTGCATTAACATTTTGTTTTGTATCAAAATCCAAACAAAATTCGTTGTACCTAACATCCGTTAAATCGATAGAAATAGCTAATCTATCTTTGAGTTTAGTATGATTTGTTTCACCTTGTTTGTGTCCGTCGTCTAGTAAGATCAAAGGAGCTAATTTTCCGCTGTCCATTTGATCGGCTAGCGTAACCTGCAAAGCTTGGGGCATTTCGTTTGAAGAAGGACATAGAAACCAACCAGATCTGCTTAGAATTCCTTGTCGGTATACTAACACCCCTTTGTGTAAACTTTCTAACGGATCAATACCACCATGCAAATCAGAAGTAGAAAAACTTGAAAAGATTTTATTCAGACTCAAATTAGAATTTTTAAAAAAATTTAACACGACTTCTGAATGTGCTGCTGTAACTCCGGTTAAAATAACTCCACCGAAAAGCGCTGGATTCACGGTGGCTAGCCAAAAGGCTAAATTTGTCTTTTGGTTAGTATCAATTTCCATAATTCACCCACAAACGGTGTTTAGAGCTCTTTCAACACGAGACGATGTCCCTGTTTCGTCAAGTGGGTCGCGCCGCAATCTATGACTTAAGCACATTGAGGCTACGTTTTTAATATGTGTTTTTAATATCTTTTTAGAATTTCGATAGGCTGCTAAAGCTCTTGCTGCTCTGAGAAGGGTTAATTCGCCTCGTAATCCGTCACTTCCTAACTCAATACAAATTTCTGCACAAAGCTCTAGAATACTGTCTGGTGTTTCTATTTTATCAATAATCTTTCTAGCATCTAAGATTTTTTTACAAATCTTTTGATTTTCTTTTTTCCAATTTTGTTGAAAACTTTGGGGGTGCTGATCATATAAATCACGCCTTTTTATGACTTCAATTCTTTCTTGAATTGAATTCGGTGTTACAACTTCGACTGATAAACCAAATCTATCTAGCAGTTGTGGACGAAGCTCACCTTCTTCTGGATTACCGGAGCCTATTAGTATAAAATCTGATGCATGACGAATTGATAAACCTTCTCTTTCAATGACATTTTCTCCTGATTGTGAGACATCCAGTAGTAAATCAACTATGTGATCTTCTAGAAGATTTACCTCATCTATATATAAATATCCGCGGTTTGCCTTTGCCAAAAGTCCGGGTTGAAAAGATTTAATGCCTTCAACTAGCGCTTTTTCAATATCCAAAGCCCCGGTCACACGATCGGAACCAATACCTAAAGGTAAATCTACCACTGGCATTGGTATTTCGATGAGCTTCTTAGACTTGGCTTTAAACCAAGAAGGGGTTTCATCTAAAGATCCTGAGTTTACAGGGCACCCTTCGACGGACTTGATTGGAGGTAACAAATCAGCCAGTCCCCTCACGGCAGTTGATTTTCCAGTTCCTCGATCTCCAAAAACTAGTACGCCACCAATTTTTGGGTCTATTGCAGTCATAATCATTGCAAGTTTCATATCTTCTTGGCCAACTATTGCTGCAAATGGGAAAGCATTACTCATTAATTAATTCCTGTTTTTTTGATTGAAGTCCCTGAAATTCCCATTGACTTCTACAACATTGAAACGTGCATATAACTCCTCTGAAAACCAGTCACCTTTTCTGACTTTTTGGATAGCATCTTTATGAGAGCCTGCATGATGGGCAAACTTTTTCATATGTTCTAAATTATTCCAAATTGAGAAGGTAAGCTGCTGACGAATAGGTACCTCCCCTAAGCCGATCTTAAAAATTACATTTTTATCGCGACCAATCCTATCGCTAATATCAGGGGCTTGTGACCAGAAACTCCTCAATTTGCTCCACCGAATAGTCGCTCGTGTTAATACGGCAACAAATTCCTCAGGATTTGTTTTCCTGGGTATAAATGGCTGAGAACCTGACCAATATCCTCTAGAGGAAATTGGTTTCATAAGTATTGTTGAAGTATTAGAAGCGCGTGATAAATACCTTTTAAAAAGGCTTTCATTTTTTAAAGCGTTTCGCGCAGCATTTTCATTTTCCCAGACACAAAGCACACCATAAACACCAAAATTTGGTATTGGAGTAAAACCTTCTCCTGTCCCAGATCCAAAGAGTTTCCAAAATTCTAGGTTTTTAATTTTTTTCAATCTAAAACGAGCTAGGCCCATCATTACAAAGGCCCAAATTTTATCGGATGCTTTATCAAAGCGAAATAAATTTAAAGTCACAATTTGAATTTTGTGCCTCCGCTTGGGCTGTTGCTACTGGGCATGGGTGCAGTCAAACATAAAATACTTTTATTGTAAAATAAAATAGACACATATAGTGTATAATTAATATGACATATTCTTATAAGCCAATTTCGCCCGATACAGGGTTAACTGATCCCAATGAGCCGAAACCTAAGGCCGTAGTCATTGGTGCTGGGTTAGGTGGATTGTCAGCTGCTATGCGTTTAGGGTCTAAAGGGTACAGAGTCCAAATTATTGATAAATTAGATAGGCTTGGAGGTCGAGGCTCATCTATTTCAAAGAGTGGTTATAGGTTTGATCTTGGTCCAACTATTCTTACTGTGCCAGAAGTTTTCAGAAAACTGTGGCAAGACTGCGGTTTTGATTTTGAAAAGGATGTTAATCTTGAAGCCTTAGATCCATTTTATGAAATCAGATGGCAAGACGGCAGTAATTTTCGGGTCTTTAAAGATGAAACAGAAATGCTCGGAGAGGTAAAACGTAAATTTCCAGGCGATTTTGAAGGTTATATTAAGTTTTTAAAGGACTGTGAAAAGCGCTATCTATTTGGTTTTGAAGGACTTGGCCGAAAGCCAATGAATAAACTCTGGGATTTAATTAAAGAAATCCCGGGATTTGTTCGTCTTCGAGCTGACAAATCTGTCTATGGTCATGCTGCTTCGCGTGTAAAAGATCCTAGATTCAGAATGGCCTTATCCTTTCATCCTCTATTTATTGGTGGGGATCCTAGGCGTGTTACCTCAATGTATATTCTGGTGAGCCATCTTGAGAAGGCTTTTGGAGTTCATTACGTACAAGGAGGTGTACAAGCATTGGCCGATGCAATGGGAGGTGTTGTAAAGAGACAGGGTGGCAATATTTTCCTTAATCAAAGTGTTCAGGAGATTTTGGTAGATCAGGGTAGGGCATCAGGTGTTAAATTATCTGATGGCAGAACAATTAAATCAGATATTGTTGTATCTAATGCAGATCCTGGATGGACTTACACGAACCTTATTAAATCATCAAAAAAGTCCCGTTGGACGAACAAAAAATTAGATCAATCAAAATGGTCGATGGGTTTATTTGTTTGGTATTTTGGGACAAAAGGCACGAAAGATTTTTGGAAAGATGTAGGGCATCATACAATCATTAATGGCCCACGTTATAGAGGTTTATTAAAGGATATTTTCGATAAAAAAGTATTAGCCGACGATATGTCTATCTATTTACATCGACCATCCTGTACTGATCAAACAGTTGCACCAGATGAATCTGATGCATTTTATGCGCTTTCACCTGTCCCCAATTTAAAAACCAACTCTCCTGTAGATTGGAAAGAAATGGGTGACCTCTATAAAGAAAAACTTCGAAGTGTACTAAATGAAATTATTCCTGGGTTTTCTGAAAATATTGAAACTGAATTTACGTTAAATCCCGAAGATTTCCTTTCGAGATATCTTAGCCCTTATGGAGCAGGTTTTTCACTTGAACCAAGAATTTTTCAATCAGCGTGGTTTCGGCCCCATAATATAAGTGAGGAAATAGAAAATTTATTTCTTGTTGGTGCTGGAACTCATCCTGGAGCAGGAATTCCAAGTGTTGTCACTTCGGCAGAGGTAATGGCTAAGTTAATTCCGGATGCGTCATATATAAGGCTTAAATCATGAATACTATCGAAAGTGATATTGAATACTGTAAAAAAGCGATACTGCACGGCTCTTTATCTTTTCATGCTGCATCTCTAGCTTTACCAGAATCTGTTCGAACACCATGTTTGGCTTTGTATGCATTTTGTCGCCTTGCTGATGATGAAGTCGACTTAAAAAAAGATAAGTCGGCTTCAATTTATGATTTGGTGCAGCGATTAGATCTTGTCTACGCCGGTACGCCGCGAAACCATCCCATGGATCGTGCTTTTGCAAGTATGGTGGAGAAATTTGATATGCCGAGAGCGCTTCCAGAGGCTCTCTTTGAAGGGTTTGTTTGGGACGCTATGTCAAAGCAATATAATAATATTGATGAATTAATCTCTTATTCGGCAAGAGTGGCATCGTCAGTGGGTGTCATGCTGTGCGTGATTATGGGAGAACGTAGAGCTGAAGTTCTTTCTCGTGCGTGTGATCTAGGTGTGGCTATGCAATTAACAAATATAGCCAGAGATATAGGAGAAGATGCGCAAGAAGGTCGTCTATATATTCCACTTGATTGGTTTCAGCAGGAAGGTTTGGATCCGGCACAATTTTTAATTGAGCCAACTCAATCCCAAAGTACTGTTAGATTTACAAAAAGATTATTAGGTCAGGCTCAAACTCTTTACCACCGATCTGAAGCGGGTATTGCTTTTCTCCCTCCAAAGGTTAGGCCAGCTATGTTTGCCGCCAGACATATTTATTCGGCTATTGGGACTGAAATCAAAAAGAATAACTATGACAATATACATTTAAGAGCGAAAACAAATAAGTTTACTAAAACCAAATTATTGACGTTCTCTACTTTTCAATCATTGGCGAGTATTATTTTGCCAGCACCTGCAACAGTCTTTGCAAAGCCCCTGCCTCAAACGGAATTTTTAGTTGAGGCTGCTAAAATTCAGAGTACTACTGATTTAAATTGGAGCGGAAAATTTTTGTCGGTCATTGACCAGTTAAAAAACCACGACCAGAAAAAAATGAGTGCTTAGAGATATTAAAAACCCTCTTAATTTCCTTTTGTAAACTCTATGATCGATATTTTTATGTTTCGTTGGAGAAATTTAATTTCTCAAAATCGAATTCAACCCCAATTCCTGGTTTATTGGGGGCCATAGCTAGTTTATTCTCAAGTTTTAGAGGCCTAAACGTATATTTATCTATTGGAAAGGAATGTACTTCCAGCCAACCTCCATTAGCCTGTGCCGACACTAGGCTTACATGAAGTTCTTGCATGCCATGGCTGCATATTGAAACGCCGTATTCTCTAGACATTTCTGCTACACGTAACCAGGCGGTAATTCCACCACAATTTGAAGCGTCAGGTTGGATGAACTTCAGATTTGACATTTGAAATGCATGGAGAAATTCCTGTTCTGTATGTAGATTTTCACCCATGGCTAATGGAATATTGATGGATTTAGAAACGTCAGCGTATCCCTTAAAATCATCAGGAATTATTGGTTCCTCGAACCAATGAATATTATAATCCTCGAAACTTTTTGCGGCATTTATTGCTTGCTTGACAGAATATGAGTAATTTGCATCCACCATAAACACAGTTTCTGCTCCAATAGCATGACGAACAGCTTGAACTCTTGATATATCAGTTGACAGATCTGGATTGCCAACCTTGATTTTAACGGCATTGAAGCCTTCATCCAAATAGGACGAAACGCTCTCGACCAATTTTGTCTGGCTGTAACCTAAGTCTATTCCACCCCTGTAAGCTTTACAGGAGACGTTGTTTCCACCCGCCATTGTTAACAAAGATTTATTATTTTTTTTACCTCGCAAGTCCCAAAGAGCAATATCAACAGCTGATATAGCAAAACTTGATATTCCTCCCCTACCAACATAATGCATGTGCCACTGCATCTCATCGTAAATATGCTCTACTTTTTCTGTCTGCATTCCCTGAATAAATGGAGCTATATCTTGCTGGAGCATGGAATATATAGCTTTTCCTCCTCGTCCGCCTGTATAAGTATAACCTATTCCAAATTCTCCATCTTGGTCAAAAACTTGAGTAATAATCAGTTCAAAATGAGAGTGATTTCCGTGTTTGGCGTCTATAAGAACTTCATCAAGCGGCAGTTTGAAATAGTGAGTTTCAAGCTTTCTAATTTTTGTCATCTTTAAATATTCAATTTTAAGCATTCAGGAACGGGCGTTAAAACTTGCCCAGTCTGGAAAAACGACAGTAAGTTATCGCAAGTAAGATCGCCCATCGCTTGACGTGTTTCATTTGTGGCACTGCCTACATGCGGGGTCAGGACCACATTTGGCATGTTTTTTAATTCATTAGGCACAAAAGGTTCGGCATCAAAAACGTCCAGCCCAGCGGCACCAATTGTACCTGTCTGAAGAGCCTCTATTAAGGCCTTTTCGTCAACAACACTGCCTCTAGAAATATTAATGAGAGTCCCTGAAGTCCCTAGCGCCTTCAATACGCTTGCATCTACTAAATGTTTTGTTTCGTTTCCACCTGGAGTAATGATGAATAATACGTCTACATTTTTAGCTAATTCTTTTGGTGATGCGTGAAATTGATAGTTGTTATTCTTTTTTGATCGAGAATGATAATGAACCTCCGCATCAAAAGCTTTGACACGTTTTGCAATGGTTTCACCTATCCGACCAAGGCCAAGGATGCCAACTTTCTGTTTTTGAACGGTTTTCGATAAGGGGAAAGCGCCTTCTTTCTCCCAATTTCCTGTACGCACCCACTGATCAGCTTGAATTAGGTTTCTATAGGTTGCTAACCATAGCATAATGGCAGTATCGGCAACTTCATCGTTTAAGACGTCAGGTGTATGAGTAACAGTGATATTTTTAGATACTGCAAAATTAGCATCAATCGCGTCATATCCTACCCCGTAACTTGAAACTATTTTAAGGTTTGGGAGCTTTTCCATAAGGTTGTCTGGAACACCCCAGTGACCATCGGTAAGTATACATTCAATCTCTTTTACGTGTTCAGCAATTAATTTTTTTTTGTAAACACTGGGAAAATATTCAATTATATCAAAGGTTTCTGCAAGCCTGTTAGCCATCCTTGAGGTTATATCGCCGATTTGTAAAAGTTTATGTCTAGGCATCCTGCAAAACTACTTGCCTTTGTTTTCCTAGACCATTAATCCAAACTTCCATCACGTCACCTTCTTTTAAGTAGACTGGCTCTGGTTTCATTCCCATACCTACTCCGGGTGGTGTCCCCGTGGAAATTACATCGCCTGGATGTAATGTGAATAATGTTGAAAGGTGAGCTATAACTTGAGAAACTGTAAAAATCATTGTTTTTGTATTGCCCGTTTGCATACGCTTTCCATTGACGTCTAGCCACATATCAAGATTTTGAGGATCTGAAATTTCATCTTTTGTTACCAAGTATGGGCCGGTTGGTCCAAACGTGTCGCATGATTTCCCTTTTGTCCATTGCCCTGTTAACTTGGCTTGAAAATGCCTTTCGCTTACATCATTGCAGACACAGTACCCTGCAACGTAATCCAAAGCACTCTCTTCAGAAACATATTTGGCTGTCTCTCCTATCACCACACCTAGTTCAACTTCCCAATCTGTACTGGTAGACCCCCTTGGCATAATCACATCATCATTAGGGCCTACGATTGCTGAATTAGCTTTCATAAATAAGATGGGATGTTCCGGAATATCAGCGCCAGTTTCAGCGGCATGATCGGCATAATTTAGGCCAATACACATGAACTTTCCTATCCCAGTGACACAGGTTCCTAACCTAGGCGTTCCTTCAACAGTGGGAAGGTCTTCAAAATTTATTTCCCTCAGCTTATTTAGTGAAGTCTCATTTAGAACAGCTCCAGAAACATCATCGATATGGCCAGAGATGTCTCTAATATTCCCATCTTTATCCAGGACGCCTGGTTTTTCATTTCCAATTTCTCCGTAACGTAAGAGTTTCATTTTATATTCCTTTAATGGTTATCTCGAGGCACATGGCGTGCCGCTATATTTTTATGTTTTTCAGCACCTTTTAAGGTCATTCCTTCACTGAAAGGATTAACTTTTTCTCTAAATATATCTTGCCATGGAGTTTGGCTCTCAGGTCGTAAGAAGGAGTCATCTAATTTTTCTCTTCTCAAATTGAGTTCTGTTTCATCAACCAAAACATTTACGGTAAAATTATTTAGATCTACTCGAACTACATCATTATTCTGGATCAAGGCTAAACCACCACCATCGGCTGCCTCGGGGGAAGCGTTAAGAATTGACGGTGAACCAGACGTTCCTGATTGACGCCCGTCTCCGATACAAGGCAATGAATGTATACCTTTTTCTAATAAGTAAGAAGGCGGTCTCATATTAACAACTTCAGCGCCACCAGGATATCCGATTGGTCCAGCTCCCCGCATTATCAAAAGGCAATTTTCATCAATATTCAGAGAAGGGTCATCGATATTTTTGTGGAATTCCTCTGGGCCAGTAAAAACAATTGCGCGACCTTCAAAAGCATTGGGATCTTTAGGGTTAGAAAGATATCTCTTTCTGAATTCTTCACTGATAACGCTTGTTTTCATTATTGCGCTGTCAAATAAATTACCCTTCATGTTGATAAATCCTGCATTTGACAACATCGGATTTTCAATTGGTTTGATCACGCCCTTGTTTATTATCTCTTTGTTTTCACAATTTTCACCCATAGATTTACCGTTTACTGTCATGGCATTCGGATGCGGTAATAAATTTTTAGACATAAGTTGACTTACAACCGCTGGCACACCTCCGGCCCGGTGATAGTCTTCACCTAAATATTCACCTGCGGGCTGCAAATTGACCAACAGGGGTATTTCTAGACCAATTTTTTGCCAGTCATCATTATTAAGCTCTATTCCTAGATGTTTGGCAATTCCATTTAAGTGAATAGGAGCATTAGTAGAGCCGCCAATGGCTGAATTAACAACAATAGCGTTTTCGAAAGCCTCTCTGGTCATAATATCTGAAGGTTTCAAATCTTCAGAAACCATGTCTACAATTCTTTTACCAGTCGCATATGCAATTTGACCTCTTTCGCGGTATGGAGCTGGTATGGCAGCAGAGCCTGGCAATTGCATCCCTAGAGCTTCAGCTAACGAATTCATAGTGGTTGCCGTGCCCATAGTATTACAATATCCGGTTGAAGGGGCAGAGGATGCAACTAGATCCATAAATCCATCGTCATCAATCTCGCCCGTCGCTAGCAGTTCGCGTGCTTTCCAGACTATTGTTCCAGAACCAGTTCGCTGCCCCCGGTAGTATCCGTTGAGCATTGGCCCAACTGATAAAGCTATTGCTGGTATATTTACCGTTGCTGCCGCCATTAATAGAGCTGGTGTGGTTTTGTCACAGCCTATGTTCAGGACAACGCCATCGATTGGATATCCAAAAAGAGTTTCAACCAAAGAGAGATAGGCAAGGTTTCTATCCAGCATCGCTGTCGGTCTTTTTCCTGTTTCCTGTATTGGGTGAACAGGTATTTCTATTACTGTACCGCCAGCGGCATTGATCCCATCTCTTACCCGTTTTGATAATTCAATGTGATGCCTGTTGCATGGACTAAGATCACTACCCGTTTGAGCAATACCAATTATTGGACGATCAGATTGCAGCTCTTCTCTTGTGAGTCCATAATTAAGGTAACGCTCAAGATATAAAGCCGTCATCTCTCTGTCGTCAGGATTATTGAACCATAGACGTGATCTCAGCGTTTTATTTTTCATCTTTTTTCCTAATTAATTAGACCAGCCGCCATCAATAACATGAGCATGGCCGGTGGTGAAGTTGCTTTCATCTGAGCCTAAGTATACTGCCAAGGCTGCAATTTCTTCAGCAAATCCAATACGACCCATTGGTTGCCTTGCTATAAAATCTTTCATCGCTTTCTGGTAATCACCAGTTGCCTCTAGGCGTTGATGTAGTGAGGGGCTGTCTACAGTGCCAGGACAAATACAATTGCATCTGATCCCTTTGGTTATGTAATCGGTTGCCACTGCTTTGGTGAGCCCAATGACGGCTGCTTTAGTTGTTCCATAGACCAGACGATTGGGAGCTCCTTTGATAGAAGATGCAACCGAAGACATGTTTATGATGGACCCAGAGCCCCGATTTAACATGCCGGGTAAAGCTGCTCGAATAGTTTTGAACATTGAAGATACATTTAGATCCCAAGCGCTATCCCAATCTTCTGTGCTGGCTTCCAATATCGTTCCGTTGTGAACAAAACCCGCGCAATTAAATAATATGTCAGGCTCGGACTTATCAATACCTTTTTCAACGGATTCATTGTCTAGAACGTTTAACTCAAATACTTCCAGCGTTCCTAAACCTTTAGCTTCGTCAGATAAGTCATTCAGTGTTTCTTGATTAATATCTGTAGCAAAAACATGAGCACCTTCGGCTGCCATGGCCAAGGCCGTTGCTTTCCCAATACCCTGACCGGCCGCTGTAATTAAAGCGCGCTTACCTAAAAGCCGATTTGTCATTTTGCTTTTCCCCAAAAATTTTGATGGTTTAAATCCAAATTAATTCCAACGTGGGTCGTTCTATAGCGGCCCTTGGTTTTTCCAGTTTTCAAAATATTATCAACGGCTTTGGGCGGTGCCAAGACTTAAGTGGAAAATATTTTATTTATTTGGTATTTGAATTTGAAGATTGAAGTAATTGTATAATTGGTTTTGGCAATTAGGCCGTCTGCGTCAGAGAAAAGGTTGGAATTTAGATGAAAATAGCATTTTTGGGCACTGGATTAATGGGTGGGCCGATGGTTAAAAATCTGGCTTCGGCTGGTTATGAAATAACTGCCTGGAACAGAACATCTTCGAAGGCAGAATTTTTATTGCAATTCGGGGTAGATGTAAAAGGCTTAGCCGCTGATGCCGTTAAAAATGCTGACGTTGTTCTTTCTATGTTATCAAATGGTGATGCTAGCGCTCAGATGCAAAGTGACAAAGATGTGCAATTAAATTTATCTTCTAACGCTACTTGGATTGAAATGGGTTCAATTAAGCCCGATGAGTCAAAATTGCATTCCAAAAAGCTTGCTGAGTTAGGCGTAAATTATTTGGATGCCCCTGTTTCAGGTGGCACTAAAGGTGCTGAAAACGGCACGCTTGCAATCATGGTAGGTGGTGAAAGATCAGTATTCAAAAAAGTAAAAAATGTTTTTGCGCCGATGGGTCGAGCAGTATTTGTTGGGCCAACGGGCTCTGGTCAATTAGCTAAATTGGCAAACCAAGCCATTGTGGCTATTACCATTGGAGCTGTAGCCGAAGCCACATTGTTGCTCGAGGACGGCGGTGCTGATGTGGGTGCCGTGCGAGATGCATTACTCGGAGGCTTTGCTGATAGTACCATTTTACAACAACACGGTAAGCGGATGAGTGAAAGAAATTTTGACCCGGGCGGACCCAGTAGATTGCAGTTGAAAGATTTACAAAATATCTTGGCTGAAGCGAAGGCTCTTAAAGTAGAACTTCCTTTTTCAATAGCTGCTCATGATCGTTTCAGCAGATTGGTGAATTCCTTGGATGGCTCAGAACTAGATCATTCAGCTTTATTTTTAGAATTATTAGACACTAATGGGAAACAAATATGACTTCTGTCTTAATCATCGGCGGCGGTGGAATGATCGGTCAAAAGCTTGCCTCATCCTTTTCAAAAAATGACTCTCTTACACTGCTTGACATTGGTTTCCCTAATAAAAACCAATCAAATGCAAGGAAAATAATTGGATCTGTGGGCGACCCTGAAATAATAGAAAACTCGCTAAAAGACCTTCCCAAAGTAATTTACTATTTGGCTTCAGTAGTTTCTGGTGAAGCTGAAGCAGATTTTTCAAAAGGCTGGGATGTGAATATTCATGCATTCTGGTCATTTTTGAGTCTTGTCAAAAAACTAAACGAAAAATCTCAAGGCCAATATAAACCCAAAATCATATTTACTTCATCAATCGCTGTGTTTGGCTCGCCTTTCCCGAACCAAATACCTGATGATTTCATTGCAGCCCCGCGCACTTCTTATGGGGCGCAAAAAGCTTGTTGTGAACTAATGCTTAATGACTTTGCTAGAAAAGGATTTTGTGAGGGTTTAGCGATACGTTTACCAACAATATGTGTTCGACCTGGCAAGCCAAACTTAGCAGCATCTTCATTCTTTTCTGGCATAATAAGAGAGCCTCTGAGCGGCATCAATGCTCAGTTACCCGTATCCACAGCCGTTCGACACTGGCATGCTTCGCCTCGATCAGCTGTTAGATTTTTGAGGCATGCTGAAACTTTAAATTTTAGTCAATTGACATTTAACTCAGGGTTAAACATGCCGGGTCTTAGTTGCACTGTAGAGGAGCAAATTGAAGCTCTTCGATCGGTCGCTGGTAATGAAGTGGTCAAGCTAATCGAATTCAAACCTGATGAAAAAATTATTGAAATAGTTAAGGGTTGGCCTCAAAATTTCAAAGCTCAGAAGGCAAAAGAGCTTGGTTTTTATGCAGAGACGTCTTTTGAGGAAATTATTCAGATTTTTATTGAAGATGAGGTATCAGGTTAGGTGACTAAAATGTAATATGATACGCATTTAGAAAAACTTATTTGAGCTTTTAAATATTCAAATAATCAAAATTTCAGATTTTTCTAAAAGTATATTATATTTTTTTAAGATCCTTTTATTTTTCGCTTGCCAGAACATTTTATCTGAGTAGGCTGATCTNAAGGNCAAAGTATTTAGATGGGCCGAAANATTAAAGGGAGGACTCTNATGAGTTTAGTTAAAACCGTAGCTACGGCTATTGGTGCAGCAGCACTTATGGCAACGGCAGCTACTTCTGCAACAACAAATCTTCGAATTCAAACGCACTACGCGCCTGAAACTGTTTCTGGTAAATTAGCAGCTCAGTACGTTGCTGACATCGAAAGTATGTCTAATGGTGAAATCCAAGTCGAGATGTTTTACTCTTCATCTGTTGTAAAATCAGTTGAGACATTTGATGCGGCTGCGACAGGAATTTTAGACTGTGACATGACTGGCGGTGGTTATCAGACTGGTAAAAACCCGGCTTTCCAATTCGTTGGGGATATTATGGGTGGTTATGCAACACCATACCAGCAGCTCAGCTGGCTTTATAGTGGTGGACTAGAAGACGCGCAAGCTCTTTACAATAAGTATGATATGCAGCTTATCGGTTGGTGGGTTTATGGACAGGAAAGCTTAGCTTCTTCTCGACCTCTACCTGGCCCAGAAGCTCTTAAAGACTTCAAATTCCGTTCACCACCCGGCATGGAAACAAAAATCTTCGAGAAATTAGGCGCTAAGCCAATCGTTATGGATTTCACAGAAATCTTTACAGCTCTTGAAACAGGTATCATCGATGGCGCAGATGCGTCTGGCTTAGCCAACAATGTTGGTCTTGGTCTTTATGATCTTGTTAAGCATGCTAACTTTCCAGGCTTTCACTCAATGCCTTCAGATCACCTAGCGTGTAACAAAAGTGTATGGGATGCAATGCCAGAGTCACACAGAACAATTATGTCTGTTGCAATGGAAGCACTTGCATTAAGAACTGCTTTGACATTCGAAACAAAGAATGCTGAAGCGGCTGCAATGTTGAAAAAACAAGGTGTTACATTATGGCAGTGGTCTGAAGAAGATTTGCAAGAATTCCGTGACGCTGCGCAGGCTACTTGGCCAGAATTTGCTACAACGCCAGAAGCTAAAGCTTTGGTTGCGAGCCACATCGCATACTTAACCCAGCTTGGTCTTGTAAAATAATTTAAGCAATTTAATGACAAGCCCCAACGATGGGGCTTGTCAGTTCAAGTATTGATTTTTGATCATAAAAACAAATACGCAAAAGCTAATCTGGAACAGTTTATTCAAAAGGTATAAAAATGAAGACGTCTGATAGTGCTTTTACTCAGTGGATATTTCCTCTTCTATTCATAGGTTGCGCAGGCTGGATAATCTGGCATGGGGCTACCTACATTATGGCTTTTGGGGGCTATACAGATGCTCTTGCAGCAAGGTATCGCCAGATTAATGTTCTAGATTATTTGGCTCTGATTGGTTTGCCAATCTTTTTCATACTCGGCATCTTAACCGTAAAGCGAGCGCAAATGGAGATGGAAGACTACTCATCATTAGATCGGATCGCAATGTTCATAGGCAGAGTTACTATGATGCTTATATTTTTGGTCGTTGCCGTTATGATGTATGAGGTTGTCTTACGTTATGTCTTTGAGCGACCTACTTTATGGGCAAATGAATTATCATTATGGATGGCAGGATTTGTTTTTATTTTGGCAGGCTTTTATGCCATGCAACAACGAAGCCATATTCGCATCTTTCTTTTGTATGATATGTTACCCCGTAATCTACAGAGAACATGTGATACCATTTCGACGTTTTTCATTCTGCTGTTTGCCTTTTTTCTTGTTTATGGGGGTTATGGCGAGGCAAAGGCAAAATTATTGCGGTGGGAAACGTTTGGAACAGTGTTTGATCCGCCAATTCCAGCAACTTTAAAACCGCTTGTTTTATTGGTTGTATGCTTAGTTGCCGCTCAAGCTTTACTTAACCTGATTAATGACTGGAATAAAGAACCAGAAACCCATACTGCGGCAGATGACATCGATCAGGATGAAATTGAAAGACTTAAGAAAACAGTAGGAGACAACTGATGGACATTGGAACTATATCGCTAGTCCTGCTGTTAGGGCTCATGTTATTGCTAGCAATTGGTATGCCCTTAGGTATGGCTTCGGCTATCTTGGCAGTACTGGTTTTGGTTATGAAGTTTGAGCCAATGCTTTTACTAGATCCTACTACTTTTGGTGATGGCTTGCTAACCCGAAAATTTGGGACAGGTCCTTTAAATATATTAGCCCAAAAAATATATGGGCTCCTGACGGACTATGTACTCATATCAGTGCCGTTGTTTATCTTCATGGCTGCTCTGCTGGAGCGCTCAGGAATAGCAAAAGATATGTATGCTTCCTTGAATGTTTGGTTGTCTAGTGTTCGAGGTGGGATTGCTATTGTTACGTCAATAATGGCAGTTATCATGGCAGCAATGTCTGGAATAATTGGTGGCGAAGTGGTGCTGTTGGGATTAATTGCCCTGCCACAAATGTTGCGTTTAGGGTACAACCAAAACCTCGCTATCGGTACAATTTGTGCATCAGGCTCCCTGGGTACAATGATACCACCTTCAATTGTTTTAATTATTTTTGGTTTAATTACTGAGACATCAATTAAGGCTCTGTTTACTGCCGCCTTTTTGCCAGGATTTATGCTCGCTTCCTTTTTCATAATCTACATCATCGTCCGTACTCAATTAAACCCTGATCAAGCTCCTTTGCCAGAGCCAAAGCCTGGCGATCCGCAAGGTGCCGAGAAGTGGGCGTTATTTGGCGCATTTATGTCCATAATTGTAGGTGGTTTTTCTGCTGTCTTATTTCTTAGAGTTTTGTTTTTTACTGTTACTGGTCAAAATGTCTATGTCGAAGGCGTAGATGAAATAGCTTATGGGACTGCCGATTATATCCCTTGGTTTGGTGCATATACTGCTATTTCACTAATTTTGATATTTTTTGCTTTTGGAGTTGAAAGAGCCAAAACTGGCTGGGAAATGGGTAAAGGTTTAGTTGCTCCAATTGTTGTCATTGGTGTGGTTCTGGGATCCATTTACGGCGGTATTTCAGGTATTACTGAGGCTGCGGGTATGGGCGTTGTAGCTGTTCTTATTATCTCTGTTTTCAGGGGCGAAGCTAATTTTGATTTAGTCTGGGATAGCTTGATGCGGACCCTCAAATCAACAGGAACAATCATTTGGGTAACTATTGGTGCCGCTGCACTTGCTGGCGCTTATACAATTGCTGGCGGTCCCCAATATGTAGCAGATTTAATTGTAGGGCTTGAAGTGCCGACGATGGCAATTTTATTGATTATGATGGTTATCTTATTATTCATGGGAGCATTTATGGATTGGGTCGGTATTGTGCTTTTAATCATTCCAGTCTTTCTTCCCATTGTACAAAGACTACCTATTGAAGAAATTGGTTTAATAGGTGAGTTGCAACCTAAATATTTAGCTGTCTGGTTTGGTGTTTTATTTTGTATGAACATGCAGGTAAGTTTTCTTTCACCTCCTTTTGGGCCTGCTGCTTTCTATCTAAAGTCTGTTGCACCTGCTCACATATCACTGACAGACATATTTAAAGGCTTTTTACCTTTTATCGGAATTCAAATTCTTGCTTTGACTGTGTTATTGATATGGCCGCCAATTATAGAAATCTTATTATAACCGGTAATTATTTTGGGATAATGAAGGTTAAAACTTTCGGTGAAAAATTATTAAGTAATTATAGTACTTTTTTCTTGGCTGGCAGTTGGAAATGAAATGACGTCATTCGTTAGATTGAGTAATTTTGATAATGTAGTGACTGCAACAAAAACTCTGCAGGCCAACGAAAATATAGAAGGTATAAAGACACTACAAAGTGTTCCTACAGGGCATAAGATAGCATCTTGTGACATTAAAAAAGGCAATCAGGTTACGAAATATGCGCAGTGTATTGGTTATGCAGCCGTTGACATTGCAGCCGGTGAGCATGTTCACACACATAATGTTGAGTTTAGAAATACCCAAACAGATTATGAATTTTCGACAGAAAAAAAACCAGTAGATTTTGTTGCTCACGATGCTCGCGATACCTTTATGGGGTTCAGGCGCGCAAATGGAAGTGTTGGGACCAGAAATTATATCGCTATTGTCACATCCGTAAATTGTTCTGCTACAGCTGCAAGGCGTATTGCTGATGCTTTTGGTCCAGATGAATTAAGAGCTTATCCCAATGTTGATGGAGTGGTGGCTTTTGTTCACGGTACAGGTTGTGGAATGGCCGGAGATGGAGAGGGATTTGAGGCTTTACAACGCGTGATGTGGGGCTATGCGCGGCATCCAAATCATGCAGGTGTATTAATGGTTGGTTTGGGCTGCGAAATGAATCAAATTGATTGGTTACTTGACGCTTATGGAATTAAACAGGGCCCGTTGTTTCAAACTATGAATATTCAAAATGTTGCAGGCTTAGCCAAGACCATTGAAGTTGGTATTAAAAAAGTAAAAGAAATGCTGCCCATAGCTAATCAAGCTTACCGCGAGGAACGTCCGGTATCAGAATTAAAAATAGCCCTTCAATGCGGTGGTTCAGACGCCTGGTCTGGGATTACTGCCAACCCAGCTTTGGGAAAAGCTTGTGATATTCTAGTATCGCACGGTGGCACGGGGGTACTAGCCGAAACCCCTGAAATTTATGGGGCAGAGCATTTGCTAACTAAACGCTCAATCGATCCTGCAACGGGTGAAAAACTGGTGAACTTGGTGAAGTGGTGGGAAGATTATACCCTTCGAAATAAGGGAACAATGGACAATAATCCGAGTCCTGGAAATAAGAAAGGTGGATTAACAACGATACTAGAAAAATCACTTGGCGCCTCTGTTAAAGGTGGGAATACGCCACTTATGGGCGTCTACAAATATGCAGAGATGATCACTGACAAAGGTTTTACTTTTATGGATAGCCCTGGTTACGATCCAGCTTCAGTTACTGGTCAGATAGCGGGTGGTTGCAACTTGGTTTGTTTTACGACTGGTCGTGGGTCGGCTTTTGGCTCAAAGCCCGCTCCGACTATAAAACTCGCTACCAATTCTGAAATGTATGGCCGAATGAAGGACGATATGGATATTAATTGCGGTGATATTCTGGATGGTGGTGTTTCGGTAGAGAAAAAAGGCCAACAAATTTATGAAACCATAATTAGGGTTGCATCTGGTGAAAAATCAAAATCTGAGTTGCAAGGTTTAGGTGATTATGAATTTGTGCCCTGGCAAATTGGGGCTGTGATGTAATGGTCAAATTGTTACTAGCGGGTACTGGTCTTATTGGACACAGGCATATGCAACATATTTTGGATCACCCAAGCTTACAATTAGTTGGTATTATTGATCCGGCATTAGCTGATAAGGAAATCAAGGGTGTAAAAACTTATAAGTCCTTAGAAGATACTCAGCTAGATGCTGATGGTATAGTTCTAGCCACTCCAACGGATACCCACGCAAGTCTTACCATTCAGGCTTTAGAGAAGGGTATGCACGTTCTTGTTGAAAAACCTGTCGCAGCATCATTAGATGAAGCTGATAAAATGATCGAGGCGTCTGAAAAAACGGGTTTTAAAGTCTTAGTTGGACATCATCGTAGGCATCATCCACTCGTGAATGAAACAATCAAAATTATCAAATCTGGTAAAATAGGTAAGCCTGTCGCTGCTTCATTAATGTGGCTGATGAGGAAACAAGACGAGTACTTTGAGGTGGATTGGCGGAAAGGTATTGACGGTGGCCCTGTCAAACAGAACTTGATCCATGATGTGGATACATTGAGAGCTTTTTTTGGCGAGGTTACATCCGTAGTTGGCACGGGGACCAACGTTATAAGGAAAGCACCGAGGCATGAAAGCGGTGGAATTGTATTAAGTTTTGAAACGGGAATGATTTTAACTATAGTTTTTTCTGATGCAACTCCTACCCCGTGGGGATTTGAGGCTGGTACAGGTGAAAGCCCCTATATTCCAAAAACAAACCAATCTTCAATGTTCATAGCCGGTACAGAGGGAGGGTTAGAATTTCCCACACTCAGGTTATGGAATGGGGCTCGACATTGGAATGAGAAACCCTCAATGACACAACAAAATGTCTCAGAAGCAATACCTTTAATAAAACAGCTAGAGCACTTTGCTGAAGTAATTAAGGGAAATGCTGCTCCAATTGTAGATGCTAGATCCGCTCGTGAAACACTCGAGGTAATCCTAAAGATAGAACAAGAAACGATGCCTTAGACGCAAAAATATAGAGGGTAATATGGAATTTAAAATAGGGTTTGTCGGATTAGGCTTGATGGGTTCTGCAATGGTAGGCCGACTTCAAGATTGTAATTATCAATTGACTGTTTTGGGCAATAAAGATCGCACTGGGTTGGATCAAGCATTGGCTCGGGGTGCACTGGAAGCTGCGTCTGGAGTAGATTTAGCAAAACAAAGTGACGTTATCATGCTTTGCATGGGGACATCTGACCAAGTCGAAGAGCGTGTTCTTGGTGAGCAAGGTATTATATCAGGACTATCATCGGGAAAAATAATAATTGATTTTGGAACTTCGTTACCTTCCTCAACAAAAGAGATAAATAGTAAAATAGCCGATACGGGAGCTGTAATTTTAGATGCACCACTGGGGCGCACACCGCATCACGCCAAGGATGGTTTGTTAAATATAATGGCATCGGGAGATAAGGATGCTTTTGACGCAGTAAGATCGATTTTAGAAAATTTAGGGGAAAATGTTTTTTATTTAGGTGACCTTGGAACAGGTCACACAATTAAATTAATGAATAATTTTTTTGGAATGACGATAGCTAACGCAATGGCTGAAGTCTTTGCTGTTGCTGACGCTGCCGGTGTATCCAGAGAGATAGTTTATAAAGTGATATCTGCAGGTCCTTTACATTCCTCTATGATGGATTTTATTTCTGCTTTTGGTCTTGAAGGAGATAAAACTAAACTAGAATTTGCCATTAAAAATGCGTTCAAAGATGTAAGTTACTACAGACTTATGACGCAAAACCTTGGAATAAATAGTATAATGTCAGAAAGTGCCAGTAAGGCATTGTCTCAAGCAAATGATGGTGGATACGCGAATGCAATGGTTTGCGAAATGATTGATTTTTTCAAGAAATATTATTCATCGGATAGAATGTAGGTGTTTAGCGAACCAGAAATAAGTCCCAAACAGAACAAGGCTGCTTTGGGAATATTTCTTATGCTAGGTGCTTGGGCCTTGTTTGCCCTGGTTGACACTTCAGCTAAATGGTTGGTTTTAGCATCAATTTCTACTGTACAAGTCGTGTTTATGCGATATGCGGTTCAGTTTTGCTTGACTGTAATGGCTGCCACTGGACCTTTAGCTGTAACCAGACAAATGGATCGCAAAACATTTTTACTTCTATCTATTCGAGCTGCCTTACTTACAGTTTGTACATTTTTTAACTTTATAGCGATAAAGTATCTCCCATTAACTATGACTTCTGCTATTATGTTTTCCTCGCCGATAATAGTTGCTGCACTTTCCATAATTTTCCTTCGAGAGTATGTTGATATTTGGAAAATATTGGCAATATTTCTTGGTTTTTTTGGAGTTTTAGTGATTATAAGACCCTTTGATGCCCAATTCCATTGGGCAGCGTTGCTATGTGTTCATAATGCAATAGCAGTATCTGTATTTTCACTGATCACCAGGCAGTTATCTGGTGTAGTTACCGCTTCGACTATGCAATTTTTTGCAGGTGGACTTGGGACATTAGTTTTTTTGCCTTTAGTTTTCTTTTATTGGGAGAGTCCCACTTCATTATTGTCATGGGTACTTATGTTTTTTATGGGGTTAGCGGCCTGGGCTGGCCATGAAATCTTTGCAAGGGCACACCTTTTTTCTTCAGCAGCTACTCTCATGCCTTTTTCTTACTCAAATATTATTTTTATGACATTAGCGTCTTATTTTATTTTTGGATCTTCACCAGATTTCTGGGTTTTTCTTGGTGCTTTTTTTGTAGTTGCTTCAGGTATTTCGATTTGGTGGAGAGAAGGTTTGGATACTGCAACGGAAGTTCCTAAATGATTTGTCGAATAGCTATCATTGGGCTTGGAATGGTCGCTAGATTACATGTTCAAGCCGTGAATTCACTGAGTGGGTTTCAGGTTTATGGTCTTTTCTCAAGGGACGAGTCAAAAACGAAAGATTTTGCCGAAAAATATGCAAAAGGTGCCAAAATTTTCAAACAGTTTGATGAGCTGTGTGATGATGAGGAAATTGATTTAGTCCTTCTTTTAACGCCTCCTAATGCTCGGTTAGATTATATTAAAGCTCTTACAAAGGTGGGTAAGCCTATCATTGTTGAAAAACCTTTAGAAAGAGATTTTGAAAGGGCTTGTAAGGTGGTTGAACAAGGCAAGACTCACAAAATTCCTATTGGAGTTTTTTTACAGCATCGCAAAAGGCCATCGATAGAGATTTTAAAAAACTTGATTGATAAGAAACAAATGGGTGACGTGTCGACCGTAGAAGTTAGGATACCGTGGTGGCGCGAACAAACTTATTATGATCAAGAGGGCAGAGGAACCTTTAAGCGTGATGGAGGAGGGGTATTGATAACCCAAGCGATACATACTCTAGATATCATGCTTCTACTATGCGGACCGGTAAAAGAAGTTCATGGCATGGTGCATACCTCCTCACTTCATCAGTTAGAAGCAGAAGACTTTTCAGGAGCCTTATTAAATTTTGAGTCCGGTGCACGAGGAACATTAATGGCTTCAACTACTCATTTTCCAGGGCATAAAGAGGAAATTATCCTTAATTGTTCTGAAGCAACGGTGAATATTAGTGGGGCTGATCTCAAAGTTTTCTATCACAATGGTAAAATAGATTGTCTTGAGACAGACTCTCAAACAGGAAGTGGGAGTGATCCGATGGACTTTAGCTATACTTGGCATGCAAATGTCATAGAGCAATTTTGGACTGAGTTTACCAAAAATCAACAAATTGAAATATCAGCGGAGAGCGCTCTTCCAGTTCAAAGATTAATTGATGCCATTGCAAGATCTTCAAAATTAGAAAAAAAAGTGACGGTTTAGATTGAGAGACTTTAATATAAAATTTGGAATTGTGGGCATTGATCATAGGCATGTGTACACGCAAGCTGAGTTTTTGATAGAGCTTGGTGCAGAGTTAGTGGGTTGGTACACAAAAGGGTCACCGACTACACTTGAAGGTTTTCTCAAACGCTTTCCACAAGCAAAACGGGTCAATGATCCCCGTATTTTGCTTGAAGACCCAAATATACAAGTCATTTTAATTTCAGCGATACCCAGTGAAAGAGCAAAGATATCCATCTCTGCAATGAAGCATGGAAAGGACGTTATGTCTGACAAACCTGGAGTTTTGTCTTTTGAAGAACTAGATGAATTGAGGCATACAGTCCTCCAAACCGGTCGTATTTGGTCAGTAGATTTTTCTGAACGATTTGAAGTACCTGCTATAACGCTTGCTTCTCAATTAGTTTTAGATGGAGCAATAGGTGACGTGATCCATACTTTAGGTATCGGTCCTCACAGATTAAATGCCAACTCTCGACCAGATTGGTTTTTTGATCCTGACAAGAATGGTGGAATATTGGCTGATATTGGCTCTCATCAGATCGACCAATTTTTATATTTCACCAAATCCAAAAGTCCCAAAATAACGTTGGCATCAATTAGGAATATGGGCCACCAACAATTTTCAATGTTTTCAGATTTTGGGGAAATTGCCTTAAGTTCTGAAAAAGCAAATGGCTATATTAGACTTGATTGGTTCACGCCAAAGGCATTGCCAACCTGGGGTGATGGTCGGTTATTTTTATTGGGCACTGAAGGTACCATAGAAGTGCGTAAATATTGTGATATTGGTGGTGAGGCTGACGATAACTATGTTTATCTTACTAATGGTGCAAAGCATGAAAAAATATACGGAGGAGATGCTGGTTGCCCCTACTTTTATAATTTTTTAGTTGATGTTTTGGAAAGAAGTGAAACAGCGATGCCACAAGAGCATGTTTTTAAGGTAATGGAATTAGCTATTGAAGCGCAAAAAATAGCAGATGGAGAAAAAGAAAATGAACTCATATGATTTCAAAAACCAAGTAGCTGTCGTTACTGGTGGGGCAAACGGTATCGGGTTTTCTGTGGCTGAACGTCTATCAAAAAGTGGTGCGTCAGTTAAAATTTGGGATTTAGATATTGAGGCGGCCCAGACGGCTGCTGAAACTATAAATGCTGAGGTGATTGAGTGTGATATCACGGACTGGATTTCTGTGCAAAATGCAACCGAAACCTCAATCAATGGTAGCAAAAAAATCGATATATTGGTCAACTCTGCAGGTATAGCTGGACCAAATGATACAGTTGTAGATTATGATAATAAAGAATGGGATCGAATTATCTCTGTAAATCTTACAGGAACATATTATGTCAACAAGGCTGTTGTCCCACATATGAAAGCAAATGGATATGGACGAATTGTAAATATAGCTTCAGTTGCTGGCAAAGATGGGAACCCTAATGCAAGTGCCTATTCGGCTTCAAAAGCTGGGGTAATTGCCTTGACAAAGGCACTTGGAAAAGAGTTAGCCGATTGCAATATAGCTGTTAATTGCGTCACTCCAGCTGCTGCTAGAACAGCTATTTTTGATCAAATGTCTCAAGAACATATCGACTATATGCTGTCAAAAATTCCAAGAGGTCGTTTTGTAGAGGTAAAGGAAATTTCTAGTATGATAGCTTGGATGGTGAGCTCAGAAAACTCGTTCACCACAGGTGCGGTTTTTGACTTATCAGGTGGAAGATCAACTTATTAAAGGTGAAAAATGAAAAATATCGGTGTAATTGGCTTAGGCGATATGGGCAGTGGCATTGCTCTGAATTTGATAAAGCATGGATTTAAGGTTTTTGGATCTGACCTTCTCCCTGTACGGCAACAGGCATTTAAAAATATGGGTGGCTCTCTAGAGATATCTATAGCAGATATTGGAAAAAAATGTGATGCTGTTTTTGTGATGGTAATGAATGGCAGTCAGGCAAAATCAATTATTTTTGATGAAGATGGACTTGCAAGAAATATGGTAGCTGGAAGCACAGTAATTCTGTCTGCCACAATCAAACCTTCAGAAGCTGAAGAGATTGGCCATTTGATTGAAGACACCGGCCTTCAATTTATAGATACGCCTGTATCTGGTGGTTTTCCAGGCGCACAGTCAGGGACTCTTACACTCATGGCCTCTGCGTCGGAGGATGTAATGAACAAAAATAGAGACGTCTTAGAGGCTATTTCCGCAAATATTCATCATGTTGGGACAGAGGCAGGTCAGGGGCAAACTGTAAAAGCATGTTTGCAGTCATTAATTGGAGCACAGTTTTCGGCCACTTTTGAAGCGGCTGCCTTGGCGGCAAAAGCTGGGATAAGTGGAGAGGTATTACATACTGTTTTCTCAACTTCATCCGCTGGTTGTGGAATAGTAAATAACGCTTTGCAAAAAATTATAGATAGACAATTTGAAGGTACAGGCAGTCACATAAATACGATGCATAAAGACTTAACTATTTCTTTAAATTTAGCTGAAAATCTGGGAGTACCGATGCACACAGCATCCGCGGCTATGCAGATATTTCATGCCGGTCGTACAAAATATCCAAATGGTGATAATTGGGTCTGTACACGTGTTATTGAAGATATTGTTGGCGCTGAATTGCATCGTTAGGGGGCGAGATGAAATTAGGTGTAATTTGTGATGGTATAAGCCGTGATTTGGCTCACTCAATAAATGTTATGGATGAATTTGGTCTTGAGTATGCTGAGCTCCAGTTTGTTGGTGACAAGGAAGTTGGCGATCATTCAAAAACTGAAATAAAAGAGATCGATACCCTGCTTAGAGATCGTGGTAAACCCGTCAGTTGTCTTTCGCGTCACATATTTGCTGGCATGACTTCACAAAATAAACCGGGCGATGAGTTGCACTCGAAACATATGGATGCGCTTAAAAGAGTAGTTGAAATGGCTCATATTGTAGGTTCTCCATTTGTGCGAATAATGACGCAAAAAAAAGAGCAAATTTTATGGGGTTTTCATGGGGCAGAAAAGTGGAATGTTGCGCATGGAGCTTGGGATAGCATGCCCCCTTTGATAGAACCTGCTGTAGACTTTGCTAGAAGTGCTGGTGTCAAATTAGCAGTTGAAACTGGGAACGGCACTATGGTCAACTCAAACTATACTGCTCGTAAACTGATAGATGAGCTAAATGCAAAGGATACCTTAAAAGTTCTTTGGGATCCTGGAAATAATTGCTGGTGTCACGAATTAGCGTTCCCAGATGGCTATGAAGAAGTAAGAGATGGGTATTTAGGACATATTCATATCAAAGATGTTCTTGTAGACACGCCAAAAGCAACACTTACTGTAAAAGAATTGGGTCAGGGGCAGTTGGGGCCTGTTTTCGAGGATATGGCCGCTGCTCTCATAAAAGATCAATATAAGGGAGTGATTTCATTTGAAAGTGTTTACCATCCAGGAAATGGAAATTTTGAGGATGGGTTTCGCAAATGCATTGGCAAATTTAAATCTTTGTTTGGAGAAGTTTAATGAGTGAAAAGCCAACAATAGGTTTTATTGGTGTGGGTTTTATGGGGCACGGCCTTGCTGCAAACATTTTAAAAAATGGCTATCCGCTAGTAATTAAGGGAAATCGAAACCGCACTCCTGTTGATGACTTAGTTGAAAAAGGCGCAGTTGAAGCTGATACAATAGAAACCTTAATGAAATCAGCTGAAATTATTCATTTATGCCTTTCAAATTCCAATCAGGTGGAGACCGTTTTAACAGGGGCTGGAGGTATTATCGAGCATGCTAGGACAGGTGTTATAGTTATTGATACATCTACTTCAGATCCAGAGTCTTCACTCCGGATGTCTAGTGCCTTGAAAGAAGTGGGTATGGAATTTGTCGATGCCCCACTTGGACGGACGCCTAAAGAGGCAGCCTTGGGAACTGTAGATGCTTTGGTGGGCGCTGATGATCATGTTTTTGAAATTGTTAAACCCATAATAGGTTCATGGTCAGCAACGGTAACTCATTTGGGAGCTGTGGGTTCAGGCCATAAAATGAAATTAATTATGAATTTTCTGGCAATGAGTTACGGTGCTCTTTATTCTGAAGCAACTGTTTTAGCTGCAAAATCAGGAATTTCTCCTCAAAAAGTAAACGATGTAATAGGTAATAGCCGACTGAATACAGGTTTTTTTGAAACGTTCATGAAGTACTTGGTAGGTCGAGATCCTAATGCCCATCAGTTTTCATTAACAAATGCTGCGAAGGACATAAGTTACGTCAATCAGATGGCACATGATGCTGGAATGGCTAATTTAATGAGCGCTGCCGCTAAGCAGTATTATATGCATGCGACCGCAATTGGTGCTGGAGATGATTATGTTCCAATGCTTGTGGATCATATTGCAAAGCTGAATGGCATTAACATCCAAGATGAAGTCATAAAAGGTGAAAATGACGCCTAAGCCGCTGAACGAAATTGAAGAATTTTGCCTTCAACTTTTTGATTTAATAGGTGCTAATCAGAATGTTGCAAGAGCATGCGTGAATAGCGTAATGCATGGAACTCGTTTCGGTGTGGATAGTCATGGGGTCCGTTTAGTTCCTCACTATATTAAAGTTTTGGAGACAGGGCGGCTTAATAAAAACCCCTCCATACAATTTAAAAGCTCAAAGCCAAGTAGTGGATTGCTAGACGGAGATCACTCCCAAGGTGCTCTACCAACCTATACCGCAATGGATTACGCGATCGAGATGGCGAAAAAAACAGGTATTGCTGCAGTAGGTGTTACAAATTCATCTCATTTTGGCCCAGCAGGCGCTTATACCTTATACGCTGCAAAAAAAAATATGATTGCGTTATCGTTCTGCAATTCAGATAGTTTTGTGAGGCTTTATGATGGCGCGGAGAGGTTTCACGGAACAAACCCTATCTCAATGGCCGTACCAACGGGTGGTTCAGACCCTTGGCTTTTTGATATGGCAACCAGTTCAGTGCCTTTCAATAGGGTAGAGTTGTATCGTTCTTTAAATCAAAAATTACCAAGTGATGTTGCCTCGGATGTCAGCGGAAATTCTACTGAGGATCCACATATTGCTGAAATGCTTGACCCACTGGGTGCAAAGTTCGGTTTTAAAGGAGCAGGACTTGGGGGTATTTCAGAAATTCTCTCTGCAGTACTAACTGGCATGAAGCTATCTCCCGAATTACTTCCAATGTCTGGTCCAGATATGACAACGCCAAGAGAATTAGGTGCATTTGTAATTGCTATAGACCCAGAAGGTTTTATTGGCTCCGTTCTCTTTAAAGAGGGAATGGAAAAATATCTGAATTTAATGAGAAAAAGTAAGGCTAAAGAAAATGCTTACGTGATGGCTCCTGGAGATAGAGAGTGGAAAATAGCTCATGACAGAGATGAACATGGGGTTGTTCTTGACCCCGTTACAAGCAAGCAATTTAAATTGCTAGCAGATCGGTTTGAAATTTCATCTAAATATGATTTGTGGGATTATCATGATTGAAACTTGGCGGTGGTTTGGCCCAAAAGATAAAGTTACCTTAAATGACATAAAGCAAACTGGTGCCTCTGGTATTGTAACCTCACTTTATCATTTGGAACCTGGTTTGATTTGGGGAAAAAATGAAATTTCTACTAGATTAGAAGAAATTACTGGATCAAAGAATGATCCAACTAATTTGACATGGGATGTAGTTGAAAGTTTGCCGGTAAGCGAAATCATAAAAACTGGTTCTGATTTTAGAGACGAGCACATCAATGCATGGATCCAATCAATGAAAAATTTATCGGAATTTGGAATTAGTGTGATTTGTTATAATTTTATGCCTATTCTTGATTGGACACGTACAGAATTAGCTGGGCCTGTATCTAGTGGCGCTACGGCAATGTATTTTGATCTTGTAGATTTTATTGCTTTTGATTGTTTTATTCTTTGTAGAGAAAATGCAGCTAATGATTATGAGAAAGAATTAGTGGATGAGGCTAAAAAACGATTCACAGGTTTTTCAAAGAAAAAGATAGAAAAACTTGCTAAAAACATAACGGCAGGTCTGCCTGGTGCTAGCGAAACCTTGACTTTCCAAGAAGTTAAAAAAAGGCTTAAGGAGTATTCCAAAATACATACTAATCAACTTAAGAAAAATTTTAAATATTTTTTAGATGCTGTTGTTCCCGAGGCGGAAAAACTTGGAATGCGCTTATGCTGTCATCCTGATGACCCCCCTTGGCCTTTGCTGGGTTTGCCTAGAATTATGTCAACAGAAGAAGATTATAACTGGTTAATTGAAGCTCATCCAAGCAAAGCAAATGGAATCACGCTTTGCACGGGTTCCTTGGGAGCCAATTGCCAAAATGATATTCCTGGAATGATTTATAGATTAGGTAAGCACATACATTTTTTTCATCTAAGAAATGTTACTAGAGAGACTGATAGTGTTCCTACTAGTTTTTTCGAGGATGAACATTTATTAGGAAATACAGATATGGTCGCAGTTATTAAAGAAATTATCTTGGAGGAAAAACGTCGTAGAGATGAAGGAAGAGATGACTGTGCTATTCCAATGCGACCTGATCATGGACAGAATATTCTTGATGATCATCGCCGAAATGCAATGCCAGGTTATCCAGCTATAGGTCGACTGAAAGGTTTAGCTGAACTTAGAGGTGTGACCAAAGCTCTTGAGCATAAAATACTGAATGGGAATTAGAGATGTCTAAATTATTAAAAAAGCCGCAAGGTAGTTCTGGAAAAATTCATGATATCTCAGCTAAAAGCGCTGGTTGGGGCTATGTTGGTTTCAGTTTATATCTATTGGAAAGAGGCCAAAATATAAGTCAAGAGACATTTGGTCAGGAGGTCATTTTGGTCCTTGTTGAAGGTCATGCGGAGGTCACAGCAGACGGTAAAAAGTTTGGATTACTGGGGGATCGATTGGATGTATTTGAAAAATCACCGCCTCATTGCATCTATGTTCCAAGTGAAACAGATTGGCTTATAAATCCCACCACAAATTGTACACTTGCGGTTTGCTCAGCACCGTGTTCAAAAAAGTATGAAGCTTCACAATTGGGTCCTAACGGTATTAAGCTTACAGCTCGCGGAAAAGGTACGAACACCAGATATATTAACAATATTGCTATGGAGGATAGAGATGTTGCAAGTAGTTTGCTGGTAACAGAGGTCTTTACGCCAAACGGCCACTGGTCGTCTTATCCGCCGCACCGCCATGATGAAGATGATTTTCCAAATATGACTTACCTTGAGGAAACGTATTATCATCGTTTAAACCCGTCTACTGGTTATGGTCACCAACGTGTGTTTACAGAAGATGGTTCTCTTGATGAAACAATGACCGTAGAAAATCACGATGTTGTTTTAGTCCCAAAGGGTCACCATCCCTGTGCTGTACCATATGGATATGAGATGTATTACCTTAATGTTATGGCAGGACCTTTGAGAAAATGGCGTTTTAAAAATCATCCTGATCATAATTGGATTGCAGAGAGAGATTCTAATTAATTTAACAAGTTAGACAATTCTCTTGTTTTTTTAAAGTGGTGGGCGACCTAGGAATCGAACCTAGCGTGCGTCTCCGCGAGGGAGTTACAGTCCCCTGCCACACCTTGCGGCCTGTCGCCCACTTTTGATTTTTTCAATCTAAACGGTTGCTTACAAGTGACTGTAAAAGACGTCAATGGTAAAATGTTTCATACTTTAATACACTTTCTGTAGCTTCAAAAGCTTTATGCCATATGTTAGTCACAAAAATTGAGTTCATTAAAATTATTTTGCAAAAAGGCAGTTTTATGAAGAAGCCAAAATGGGTTGTTAAAAAAGAAATTGATGAAAAAATTGCCCAAAAACAGACATATTGGATTTTTGGCCTCCATGCCGTCCGTGATGCCTTAATAAACCCAAATAGAAAGAAATTTAGGTTAATGCTCACTAAAAATGCTGAGGCTAAACTCTTAGATAGTATTGAAGTATCTGGGGTTTCGCCTGAGGTTTTTGATCCGCGTCAATTTCGCCCTCCAATAGATGAAAAATCTGTTCATCAAGGTGCGGTATTAGAGGTGGCAAGTTTACAGTGGGGATCACTAGAGGACATAATTATGAATTCTAAAACTAATCCTGCCCGCTTAATTCTATTAGATCAGGTTACAGATCCTCATAATGTTGGTGCAATATTGCGATCCGCAGAAGTTTTTGGTGCTAGTGCCGTCGTTGGAACTAAGATCCACAGTCCTTCTGAAACTGGCGCGCTTGCAAAAAGTGCTAGTGGCGCTTTGGAAAGGCAACCCTACGTACGCATTCGAAATTTAGCCGATACTATACAATATCTTAAGAAAATAGGGTTTCTATGTGTTGGATTAGATGCTGAGTCAGAGAATACTTTCACTGAATTGAAAGAAATTTCTTATAGACCGACGGCTCTCGTTCTGGGGGCTGAGGGCCCAGGATTGCGGTTTCGCACAAAAGAAACAGTTGACCTTTTAGCAAAAATTCCTTTTTCAACCGATTTTGGTTCATTAAATGTTTCCAATGCTGCAGCCGTTGCTATGTTTCATTTACAACAAATGTCTAATCATTCTAATTGAGAAATTCTTTTATTTGTTCACAGTAAATAAAGGTTAAAAGCTTTTTCAGATTGAAACAAAATTTTGTTGCTTGTATTTGAACTTTTGGGAAAAACTGCTATCTCACCTCGGTATGTGAATTAAATTTCACTTTAAGGATTTTTAATGAATTTTGATAAGCCTGGCATAGTAGAAGATAATTATAGAGATGCAATATCTTCAGTTGAAGAAATAATAGAAGATGCCCGAAACGGTCGCATGTTTGTGTTAATAGATCATGAAGACCGAGAAAATGAAGGTGACCTAGTAATTCCAGCTCAAATGGCGACGCCAGATGCTATAAATTTTATGGCTACACACGGTCGTGGATTGATTTGTTTAGCTTTAACCTCTGAGAGAGTTGATCAATTGGGTCTAGAATTGATGAGCACGAATAACTCATCGAGACATGAAACCGCTTTTACGATTTCAATTGAGGCTCGTGAAGGTGTCACAACAGGAATATCTGCTCATGATAGGGCGCGAACTGTAGCTGTCGCTATTAATGCTTCGAAAGGTCCTTCTGATCTAGCTACACCGGGACATGTCTTTCCTTTGAGAGCGAGAAGTGGTGGTGTTTTAGTTAGAGCAGGTCATACGGAGGCAGCAGTTGATATCGCTAGGTTGGCTGGATTAAATTCATCAGGTGTCATTTGTGAAATAATGAATGAGGATGGCACTATGGCACGTCTCCCCGAGCTTATTGGTTTTGCTCAAAGGCATGGATTAAAAATTGGTACGATAAGCGATTTAATCGCTTACAGGAGGCGAAATGACAATCTTGTCCGTTCTGGTGAGCCAACAAAGATATTATCAGAGTTTGGTGGGGAATGGGACATGAGAGTGTATGAAGATGAGACACATGGTGATCAACATATCGTTCTCAGCAAAGGTGATTTAACTGGCGACGCCCCTGTTTTGGTTCGGATGCATGCGATGGACCCAATGCTAGACATTGTAGGTGTTGGTCCTAGGGGAAGGGCGGATGAGTTTGGAGCGGCTATGGAAATAGTGGCTAAAGAAGGCCGTGGTGTGGTTGTTTTATTGCGAGATACAGCTATGAAAATAGAAAATACTGATAACGTTTCTCCTAGAACGCTTCGACAATATGGACTGGGGGCGCAAATTTTATCTTCTCTAGGTTTGTCCAAACTAGAATTACTTACAAACTCTCCAACTCCTAAAGTAGTTGGGCTTGAGGCTTATGGGTTAGAGATAATCTTGACGCGTAAAATATCGGAACTGGGCTAATGGCGGGTAAAATAGAACACTTTATTTTGCGCAGAGCGTCTTTCAATGAAGAGGCAAAAGTTCTTATCGTTGTCGCCCCTTATTATAAAACCATAGCTGAAAATTTGCTAAAAGGTGCCAAAGCAGAAATACTGGCTTCAAATGGAACCTTTGAAACGGTTGAGGTGCCAGGAGCACTGGAAATACCAACGGCTGTTGGCATAGCGGAAAGACTAGGTAAGTTCGATGCCTATGTAGCCCTAGGATGTGTGATTAGAGGCGAGACTACCCATTATGAAACTGTTTGTAACGACAGCAGTAGAGGATTAACCCTTTTGGGTCTTCAAGGCTTGTGCATTGGAAATGGTATTTTAACTGTGGAAAATTTTAAGCAAGCTGAAGAGCGCGCTAACCCTGATAAACAAAATAAAGGTGGTGGTGCAGCTGCAGCAGCATTGCATCTTCTATCTTTAAGTCATAAGTGGGCTGATAACAAAAAAGGTATTGGATTTAAGGCTGACTAGGAAACTGTTTTGTTGACGGTAAGCACTGATCAAAGAGGCTAATAATGTCACAAAGCGAGCAAGTATCAGGAAACGAAAAACGTAAAATTCGCTCCACAACCCGACTTTATGCCATCCAGGCTTTGTTTCAAATGGAGCAACTTGGACTATCTACTGATGAAGTAGTTGATGAATTTGTAGTTCATAGATTCGGCGAAGAATATGAAGGGGGTCAATTGTCTGATGGTGATGAAGCCCTTTTTAAATCTATTGTAGAGTCTGCGGTAAACTATCAGGCCTATATAGATCAGCTTACAGACAGGGCACTAGTTAAAAAATGGCCTATCGCTCGGATAGATCCAACTTTGCGATCTCTTTTTAGAGCTGCAGCCGCTGAAATTACTCAGATAAAAACCCCACCTAAGATTGTAATAACTGAATATGTAGCACTTGCTCACGCGTTTTTTCCTGATGGTAAAGAGCCAAATTTTGTAAATGCTGTATTAGACCATATGGCTAAAGAAGCTTGCCCAACTGAATTTAGCTAGGCTTATTTTTGGAGCGGGACCGCAATTGCCGTTAGGTTATCTCATTCCCGAGGACCTGTATTTACAGGTGGGCACCAGGTAACCAGGCCAGGGCCAGGACAGAGCCAGCTCCCTCGGAATTGCTTAAGGCCACCGGAATGCAACCATTACGAACAGAGCAGAACCCGCA
>NZGN01000084.1:0-44856 GCA_002691045.1 Marinovum sp. | reverse complement strand
AAAGATGTTTAAAATTGGGGTGGCCTTACGGTCGCCCCTTTTATTTTTGTCGATCTATGTCGTTAAAAGAAATATATTCAAAAGTTGAAAAAGCTGAGCAAGTCTTCAGTAGACCTGTCGGCAATACAAAGGTAATTGCCGTGTCTAAAGTACAGCCTTTGGAAAGGATAATTTCCGTCTTAGATCAGGGGCACCGAATTTTTGGTGAAAATAGAATCCAAGAAGCTCATTCAAAATGGCCTGAGTTAAAAGAGAAATATGGTGAGGTGGAGCTACATATCATTGGTCCCTTGCAAACTAATAAAACACGCTTAGCCATGGAGCTCTCCAATACCATACACACGCTTGATCGACAAAAGTTAGCAAAAAATATTGCGAGGTTAGCCCAAGAAATGGGTAAGTGTCCTGACCTGTTTGTCCAAGTGAACACCGGGGAAGAGAAACAAAAGTCGGGTATTTCACCATCTGAAACTGGTTCTTTCGTCAAAGAGTGTCTCAGCATGGACTTGCCCGTGAAGGGCTTGATGTGTATTCCTCCCTTCAGCGAGGAAGCCAGTCTACATTTTGCACTGCTAAAAAGTATTTCTGAAAATTGCGGTCTACAGTATCTTTCAATGGGAATGTCAGCTGACTTTGAGAAGGCAATCAGTTTCGGGGCTACCCATGTGCGCGTTGGATCGGCCATTTTTGGTGATCGTGTAAGACTTTCGGAACAATAAGTTGGCTGCCAAAATCAACAAATTTGGCAACTCTTAAAAGATTTTCTTTACTTAGTGCTATGCACCCTTCTGTGGGAAAACCATTTCGTCTCCATTTGTGAATAAATATCGCAGAGCCCCTTCCTTTAACTGGATATGGCCAGTTCCAATTTGTTAATATGATTAGGTCATAAATGTCGTCTGGTCTGAACAAGCGCTCGTATCGATATTTACTGGGATAAGAACCCATCAAGTTGTAATCAGGATCTGTCTGGTCATCTGACCAGATATGTCTTGGCCGGATTGGAAGTGCCCAATTACGTGGTCTTGGGATCCTATCTGGTCTGTACAACATTCCAACTAGCTGGTGATCTCCAACAGGAGTTTTCCCATCTCCCTCTCGCTTTAATTTTGACACCCCATTTTTTCCTATCACGCAGGGTAATACTTTGTTGCCGATCTGAAGACCTGATGGTGTAAGTATTAAATTTTTCACATCAAGTGGCCTGATTTTTTTACCTTTGTTTCCAGATATTTAAGGTTAGTTTTGTTTTGTCCTACTGTCAGCGGAATACGTTCAGCTACTGTTATATCATATTTTGCCATAGTAGAAATTTTTGTTGGATTATTTGTAATTAGTTGGATAGCGCCGACTCGCATCTTTTTAAGTATAGAGGCCCCAAGTTCAAAATTGCGCTCGTCGTCTTCAAAACCTAGTCGATGGTTAGCTTCAACCGTATCAAAACCCTGATCCTGAAGTGAATATGCTCTTATTTTATTTGCAAGACCAATACCTCGTCCTTCTTGATTAAGGTAAATTAGGATACCGCTACCGTTTTCATTGATCATTTTGGTTGCAGTGTGTAATTGTGGGCCACAATCGCATTTTAAACTACCTAGAACGTCACCAGTGAAACAAGCAGAATGAATTCGAACCATTACTGGTTTCTTTCGATTAATCTTACCAATTTCCATGGCATAGTGTTCTTCACCGCTAATAAGGGGTTTAAATATATGAAATTGCGAGGTTTTAGCTCTTACAGTAGGTAAATCTGCTGTAATTGTATCGGCTATTCGTTTTGACCCGGTAGATATTTCTGATACAATTTTAGTGGTCAAATAAGTTAATCTGAATTTTTCAGAAAATTCAGCACCATTATGTACTCTAGAAACAACTGCTGCTGGTAAAAGTTGAGCTGATTTTAATAACAAAAGGGCTTCAATTTCAATTTTTAAGGAAGTTTCTCTGATAATTTTGAATGGGCCTTTAAACGGGTTTTTTAAATCTAGAGATGGATCTGATATTGCCTGAAGATTGGCTGAACTGGTTTCTTTAGTTAGTTTAATTCTAGCAAAATTGCCCTCATATACTGGGCACTTGAGTGTCTTGGCTCTTCTTGCCGTTATTAAGACAAAGGCATTTTTGTCAAGGAGTTTAAATTGTTCAAGCCGTGTCTGATTTAAGTTTTCGGTTGGGGCCAATATCACATCATTTTCTTTGCCGGCGAGAACGATTGGAATGCCAAGACGAAGATCGGCTCTTGCTCGCATTAAAACCTCTTGGTTGGTAAGGCCCAGTTTTTTTATCAAACTTTTCACACTATTTTGCTAACTGATATTATATTTATAGTCTGTCAAAAATACAAAATTTGGAAGACCAATAAAATAAAAAGTGTTGGAAAACAAATAAGGTCATGTACATGAAATTAAACTAAGATTTTTACGATGCCAAAACTTGTAAAAGAACACAACATAAGTTAACCAATTTAGACGTTCAAAAAACTGTATGCTGATTTTATTTTTGGTTGCATTATTAACGTTATGTGATTTGGCGTAAATTGAACTTAAGTTTTATTCATGAAGAAAAAAATTTTACTTTTTGAACCTAGTATCGTGTTGGGTAAAACACTAATAAATCAGATAAGTGCAAAATCTGATTTTAAAGTCATGGTTGCCAATTCTTTGACTGATTTTAAGGTAAATATTACGAACCTAACTTTTGATTTAATTATTATAGATATGGACCAAAATGGTTACGATTTTAAATTATTGAGCGACTTTATTAATGAGAATATGTTTGGCGCTAATATCCTATACCTTATAAATGAAAATACTTACCAAAGCACTATTTTTGAACAAACAATAGGTAAGTCAGCTTTTTTAATAAAACCTTTTCGAGTGTCTTATTTGGATAAAAAAGTTTTAGAGACTCTAGCAAAAATATCGAATGCTAATGAAGTTTTCCATAAAATTGGCCCATTCGTTTTCTTTCCTAACAGAAGAATAATGGCTTTAGATGGCAACATGGACATTGAGCTTACGGAGAAGGAAACAAATATTCTTAAATGTCTTATAAATTCTGGTAACGAGCCCATAGAGAAAGAAGAGTTGCTGAAGCAAGTTTGGAATTATAATTCTGATGTAACCACAAATACTTTAGAAACTCATATTTATCGTCTAAGACAAAAGCTAGAAATAAATTCAACTATTCCCAGGTTGATTATTTCTAAAAGTGGTGGCTTTAAGTTAAGCTCACATTAAAGTATAGGTTTTGTAAATTATTTTGTAATTCGCATACCATTATAAAACTTACTTTTTGTAAAACATTCAGTTTGAAATATAATTTAGATTGGTGGAAAGTTGATTTTAAATTTAGCTACTTGGAATATAAATTCTATACGGCTGCGTGTTGATTTAGTTTGTAAGCTTTTGAAAGATGAGCAAATTGACATACTATGTCTTCAAGAGTGTAAATCTCCTGTCGATAAGATCCCTTTTGAGGCTTTCTCAAAATTTGGTTTTAAGCATATGGTTGCCCGTGGCCAAAAGGGATACAATGGTGTTGCAATTATTTCCAAGTCTCCACTTAAAGAAAAAAGCGCAATAGATTTTGCAGGGCTGGGGCACGCACGCCACATATCTGCTGAATTAGAGAATGGTATTATAATACACAATTTTTATGTTCCAGCTGGTGGAGACGAACCAGACCGGAGTAAAAATGAAAAGTTTGATCAAAAGTTGAATTATCTTAAGGAAATGAATGAATATTTTCATGAAATCACTCCTAAAACATCGATTCTTGTTGGTGATTTAAATATAGCTCCTCTTCCAGAGGATGTTTGGGATCATAAAAAAATGGCTAAAGTCGTAAGTCATACTCGGGTTGAAATAGATCATTTAGATGCAATCAAACGTGCAGGAGATTGGGTGGATATTACGCGAAATGATTTGCCAAATGAAAAGCTATTTTCCTGGTGGTCCTACAGAGCAAAAGACTGGAGTGCTGCTGATAGAGGCAGAAGGCTCGATCATATTTGGGCAACTGCTGATATTGCCTCACATGTTAGTGGGAGTCGGATATTGAGAGAGGTGCGCGGTTGGGATAGACCCAGTGACCATGTGCCTGTTTTTGCTACAATTGATCTATGAATTGGTCTTTAAACACCCTATATGCAAGATAAGAAGGCAAGGAGTTAATCATGCTAGAATTAGAACAAAATACAGGCGGATCACTGATCAAAGATGTGTCTGAGGCGACTTTTATGCAAGACGTCGTAGAGGCGAGTAAGGAAAAGCCCGTTATTGTGGATTTTTGGGCTCCTTGGTGTGGTCCCTGTAAAACGCTCGGCCCTCAGCTTGAGGAAGCAGTGAATTCAGCAAATGGTGCCGTCGCAATGGTAAAAGTTAATGTTGATGAAAATCAGATGATTGCTGGGCAAATGCAAGTACAATCGATACCTACTGTATTCGCTTTTGTTAACGGTCAACCAGTAGATGGATTTCAAGGTGCTGTATCAGCGTCTGAAGTCAAAGCCTTTGTAGAACGTGTTGCGGCTGCCAACGATGGTAAGGCTGAAAGTGGTTTGGATAGTGCAGTTCAGTCAGCCGAACAAATGTTTGAAGAGAGTGATTTTGAGGCTGCAATAGAAACTTTTTCGGCAATTTTACAAGAAGATAACAACAATTTAAAAAGCTATATTGGTCTTATAAAGTCTCATATTGCTTTAGGCGACTTAGATGAGGCTGAAGCAATTTTGAATGGGATGCCAATGGAGCTGTCGCAGAAAGCAGAGGTGGAGCCTATTCATGCTCAAATTGAACTGGCCAAACAGGCTTTAGATGCCGGTCCAATAAATGATTTGGCTCAATTAGTTGAAACAAACCCTCATGATCATGAGTCTAGGTTCAAGTTTGCGCAGGCTTTACATGGTTCGGGTCGAGTCGAAGATGCTGTTGAGCAATTACTAGAGCTATTCAAAAGAGACAGAGATTGGAATGATGGAGCGGCGAAGTCGCAACTATTTATAATATTTGAAGCCTTGGAACCCAATGACGCAATCGTTTTAAATGGGCGACGCAAATTAAGTTCTTTGATATTTGCTTAAATAAATTTTCAAACTAACTTTATCCCATGGCAAAAACAATTGATTTCCCCAGCATTTTACCTATTTTCCCCCTTCCTAAAGCGATTTTGTTGCCGGGGTCTCGGCTTCCACTACATATTTTTGAACCACGCTATTTAACGATGATTGAAGATTGCTTAAAAACACCTAATCGCTTAATTGGGATGATCCAACCGACCAGTGTTGAAGGCAGATTGCAATCGATCGGTTGTGCCGGAAAATTAACCCAATTTTCTGAAACTGAGGATGGGCGTTATATGATCACTCTTTCCGGAATAAGCCGATATAGGATTGAAAGTGAAGTTGAAGGTTTTACGCCTTATCGGCGTTTTAATGTCTCGTGGGATAGTTTTGAAAAGGATCGTGATGTTCCTGACCCGGATAAAAATTTCGATCGAGATGAATTTTTTGGATTACTTGAAAAATTTTTAGAGGGTGAGGGGCTTTCAACTGATTGGGAAACCTTGCAGCAAGCAGATAGTGAACTTTTAATAAACTCGTTATCTATGATGTTGGATTTCGATTCTGAAGATAAGCAGGCTTTGTTAGAGGCTCCATCCCTTCAAACTCGACGTGAAACATTGACCACGCTATTTGAGTTTAGTTTGAGAGGCGGTTCAGATGATGAGGTGCTTCAGTGAGCAAGCAAGAAAAATTTGATCGAAAAATGCTTGAAGCGCTTATATGTCCATTAACTCAAAGTGTTCTTGAATATAATGAAGAAAAGCAAGAGCTAATCTCAAAATCTGCTGGATTAGCTTATCCTATCAGAGGTGGCATACCTATAATGCTTGCTGACGAGGCTCGTGTTTTAGACTAACGCATCAATGTTGGTAAATCGCCATTGAGGCCGGCAGCTTGATTCATAAAAACCCGTTTTGCATAGTCAGATTTGTCGAATATTTTCATACCTAAGTTTCTTATAGAGCTTAGTAATGGGTTATATGAAGAAAACATTTTGTTAAAGTTATCGGTAGCAAAACCAAGCGTTTGATTATCAAATCGGCGCCACTTTTGATACTGGTTCAAAACATTAAGCGACGAAAAGTCTTCTCCTCTATCCCTTGCAGATGTGATGACGTCTACGAGAGCGGCGATATCACGTAGGCCTGCGTTTAAACCTTGGCCTGCTATAGGGTGGTACCCATGTGCTGCATCACCGATAACTGCAAAATTGTTTGTAACATATTTTTCGGCTATTGAGAGATTTAAGGGAAATGAAAATCTCTGCCCAGTAAGTTTGAGTTGACCTAAGAAATCTCCAAACCTTTTGTGAAGAGCTTCCAGGTATTCATCATTACTCATTTTGGCAATTGTAGAGGCATTTTGAATATTTTCAGTCCAGACAATTGAGGCAATTTTGTTCTGTAGTGGCAATATAGCCAGTGGGCCCTCTGGCAAAAAGTATTGGAATGCTGTATTATTTGAAGAATACTCATGCCGAACGGCGCAAACAAGACCGCTCTGCTTGTACTTCCACCCCATTTTTTTGATATTCATAGCCTTAGTTATAGAGCTTTTTATACCATCACTGGCTACCACAAGAGAGGTTTGAATTTTCGAATTCTCATTAAGCATTAACTGTTTTTTATTATGATAATCAATAATTTGACTGACTTCTTTTTGCTCAATTACATCGACAAGATTATTTTTGTTAATTTTAGAGTTTAAGCATTGTCTCAAATATCGATCCTCAACCATATGCGCCATTGGACTTTCTTCAATATCTGCATTTTTAAATGTGATACTCGAAGAATAAGGGCCCCGTTCAAGGGTGCCGTGCGATACCTTTATATTCAGAACTGGTTGAGCTGTTTTCGAAACTTTGTCCCATAAATCTAGGTTCTTTAGCATTTGGACTGAGGAAAACGCTACAGCGTATGCCCGTCCATCAAATTTTCGAAGAGTATCTTCAATAATCTTTTTTTGGTCAATCAATGCTACGGAAAAGCCGTGATGAGCAGCGGCGAGCGACATGACTTGGCCGTTAATTCCTGCACCAACTACAACGATATCGAATTTTTTCTTCATATAGCCCAATATGTATTCCTTATTTGTATTGTCCAGAGAAAGAAATATACTGAATTGAAACTCGCTGAGGTAAAAATGTCAGATTTTAATTCTTTAACTGCCTCTGAACTAGGGCATATGATTGGTGAAGGTGAAATTGATCCAGTTGAATTAACGGAGTATTTTTTATCAAAGATTGAGTTGAGCCCAAATGGGGAAAAGATCTATAGTACCATTACTTCGCAATTAGCATTAGATCAAGCAAAGGAGTCTCTAGAAAGAGCTAAGTTGGGGAGACGGCTTTCTTCTTTAGATGGAGTGCCTATCAGTTGGAAAGATTTATTTGATATCAAAGGTTACCCTTGTGAAGCAGGAAGTGACTTATTGGCAGGTAGGCACGCCGATAAAAACTGCGAAGTTTATAATTTTGCAGAGTCGCACGGATTAATTTGCCTAGGGAAAACGCATATGTCTGAACTTGCGTTTTCTGGTTTGGGCTTGAACCCCATCAGAGAAACACCGCCATGCGTTAACTATCCCGAATGTGTTCCTGGTGGATCATCGTCAGGTGCAGCTACTTCTGTTTCATTTGGCCTCGCTGCAGCTGGGATAGGTTCAGACACTGGTGGTTCAGTCAGGATCCCAGCAGCCTGGAATGATTTGGTTGGCCTCAAGACAACATCGGGCAAACTTTCGCTTGAGGGAGTTGTGCCTCTGTGTAGCCGCTTTGATACTGTTGGACCTATCACAAAAAGTGTCGAGGACGCTGCAAGGTTATTTGGAATAATGATGGGTAGGGAGATAAATTTACCTGAGCCAAAAACCTTAAAAGGCTTCAACTTTGCCATATTAAATAGTGTGGCGTTGGATAACCTTGTCGACTTACCTAAAAAAGCTTTTGAGGGCTCAGTGGATCGATTAACGGAAGCGGGGGCAAGTGTTGTAAAAATTACAGTTCCAAGTGTGAAAGAAGCAATGGAATTAACAGGACTTCTTTATTCACCAGAAGCTTATGCAACTTGGAGGCACAAAATCGAAAAATCACCAGACCTGATGTTTTCAAAAATTCTTGAGCGATTCAGGAGTGGAGCGAATGTGCTTGCAGCAGATTTTATTCGGGCTTGGCAAAAATTATTGGATTTACGAATGCAATATAATTCAGAGGTACACAAATATGATGCTATTCTTATTCCAACCTCGCCCATAATGCCTCCTGACATAAGCCGGCTTATGAAAGATGGTGATTTTTATAATTCTCAAAACCTTCTTGCATTACGTAATACGCGCATCGGTAATTTAATGGGTGGGTGTTCAATCACATTGCCTACGGGCTTTCATAGTTGTGGTCTACTTATTATGGGCATGGCAAACCAGGAAGAGAGACTTCTACGAATGGCGCAGGCCTGTGAAAGAGTGTTATCAAAAAAATAATAGATCCAGATTTTCTTTAAAACTCACACTTAAAGTCCCTTATTTTTCTAAATGTCTTGTTTAACTAGACGAAAGTCATTTCTTTAGCTATTCTGCACCAAACGGGGCGTAAATGATCCCGTAATTGAGGCAGTAATATGGATTTTCCTGAGCGGTTTGAAAACCTACCGCTTTATGCGTTCCCGCGTCTTCGAGAGCTTCTCGACGGCATAGAGCCTGGTGGACGCGAGATATCAATGACAATCGGCGAGCCCAAGCATTCATTTCCCGAGTGGGTTACGGATATTATTGTTAAAAACTCGAAAGGATTTAATGATTATCCCTCCAATGAAGGTATCCCAGAGCTTAAGGAAGCAATTGTGGGTTGGGTGCAAAGGCGCTATAACGTATCTCTCGATCCACAAAAAAACATACTGGCGCTTAATGGAACGCGAGAGGGTTTATATAATTCTTTAATAGCATTGTGCCCAGAGAAAAAAAATAATTCTAGGCCTGTAGTTTTAATACCAAATCCTTTCTACCAGGTTTATATGGCCTCAAGCCTTACGGTAAACGCTGAGCCCTATTTTGTAGAGGCGAAGCCAGAAAATAATCACTTGCCGGATTTTTCTGAAGTGCCCAAGGAGGTCTTAAAAAGAACTGCTGGTGTATATCTTTGCTCGCCATCCAATCCGCAAGGTGCAATTGCGAATATTGAATATTGGATTGAGCTTATAAAACTTGCTGAAGAGTTCGATTTTAAAATTTTTGCTGATGAGTGCTATTCAGAAATTTATAATGAAAAGATCCCTCCTGGAGCACTAGAGGCACTTAGTAAGCTCGGTGCAGACCCAGACCGTTTGGTGGTGTTTCACTCGCTCTCAAAGAGATCAAACCTTCCTGGTTTGAGGTCAGGTTTTCTTGCGACTGGACCAAAAAATATTCAACGATTAGGGTTATTAAGGAATTATGGGGGGTCGCCACTCCCTTCGCCTCTACAGCATGCGGCTGCCGCTGTGTGGCGGGATGAAGAGCACGTGAAGAGAAATCGTAAACTATACGCGAGTAAATATAAAATAGCTGATGAAACTTTATCAGGTTTAAAGGGTTATACCAGTCCTGAGGCAGGCTTTTTTCTTTGGATTGGTGTAAAAGATAGTGAAAAGACTACTTTAGATTTGTGGCGTGAAACTGGCGTTCGAGTTTTACCTGGAGCGTATTTAGCTCAAGAACATAATGGTAAAAACCCAGGAAAAGATTTTATTAGAGTGGCTTTGGTTGCTCAGCAAGAAATTACAAAAGAGGCGTTAATAAAAATACGTTCTCTCATAGAAAAACAATAAGAGGCAGTGATGGCATATAACAGCGTTAGAGAGCGAGACCCGTTAATTGATAAAGAGACGCAAAGAGCGTTAGAACGACGATTAACTGAATTTCTTGGTATCTTATTAGTCACCTGTGCAGTGCTTTTTTCGCTGCTTATTTTTTCTTATTCCCCAACTGACCCGGGCCCGCTGTCTGCGTCGGATACTCCTATACAAAATATGCTTGGTAAAACAGGGGCAGCAATAGCTTCTCCTTTAATACTGGTAATCGGTTGGGGTTCCTGGTCCTTAGTTCCTATTTTATTAATTTGGGGGCTGCGTCTTCTATTGCACATTGGATCTGAGCGGGCTGTGGGCCGGTTGATATTTGTGCCAATCGCTATTGGTTTATCATCGGTATATGCAGCTTCCATTGTGCCAATAGATAAATGGATCCATAGTTTTGGCATGGGCGGATTATTTGGTGATACGATTGTGGGTTCGCTTTTGGCTTTTTTGCCTCTATCGCCATCAAATGGGATCTTAACCATCACGTTGGCATCTCTGCTTTTAACAATTGTTTTAAATATATTTTGCGCAGGCTTTACAGGTTTGGAAATTAAGAAAATTATTGGATTTTTATTCAAAAGCTCAGCCGTAACTTATTCAATATTGAGAGTTATTTCTGTAAAAATTATTTCGTCTAAAGATTGGAAATTTTTGAATAAAAACAGCTATAGCGGTTTTCGTGACAACTATACGGGAGACTTTGAAGGCTCATTTGTTCCCAAAGCTCCAGGCTTTAATCAATTAAATACTTCACGTTCACCAAACGAAAATGGCGAATATCATTTTTCAACAGAAGAACTAAGAATTATCAAAACAGATGAAAACTATAATGAAGAGAGTGTTAATGAAAATATATTTTCCAATCCTCGATTAAGTTCAAAAATTACGGCTGTTGTTAATTCAAGATCCCATCAAAGTGAAACAAAGCTATCAAATGAAATTGAGCGAGCTGGTTTTCAAACAGGTTTTGAGGATAATTTTGATGAAAAAGGTGAGCCAGAGCTTCTTGGGTCTGGATCACGAATTGAGCCTCCTTTAACTTCTTTCAATGCTGATAATTTAGAAGATCAAAGCCATGGACAAGCTAGCTTTTCTGATATTGCTAAAGATGAGTTTTCAAATGAATTATATGATAATCAAGGTGGTCAATTTATACCTTCGGTTAGTCACAAGACAGTAGTTCAGGCACCAGCACGTAAAATATTCGCTAAGAGTACCCGAGCGAAAAATGAAGCGGAGCCTGTGCTTAATTTTGATGGAATTACTCAAGAATTTGAGCTGCCACCATTAAGTTTGTTAACCAACCCAACAAATATTCAAAGACACACGCTTTCTGATGAAGCGCTAGAGGAAAACGCAAGATTATTGGAGTCCGTTTTAGATGATTATGGTGTGAAGGGTGAAATCGTTTCTGTGCGACCAGGACCTGTTGTAACGATGTATGAATTAGAGCCTGCGCCAGGTCTGAAGGCAAGTCGAGTCATTGGATTAGCAGATGATATAGCTCGGTCCATGTCTGCTCTTTCTGCAAGGGTCTCTACCGTGCCGGGTCGCTCTGTAATTGGAATTGAATTGCCGAATGAATACCGAGAAAAGGTCGTTCTTAGGGAAATCTTATCTAGCCGTTATTTTGGAGATGGCAAACAAAAACTTCCGCTTGCATTGGGCAAAGATATAGGTGGAGAGCCAGTTGTCGCTAACTTAGCAAAAATGCCTCACCTATTGATTGCGGGGACAACTGGCTCAGGAAAGTCTGTCGCCATCAACACGATGATACTGTCCCTTCTCTATAAGCTTACCCCTGAGGAATGTCGTCTAATTATGATTGACCCCAAAATGTTGGAACTAAGTGTTTATGATGGGATACCACACCTTCTATCACCGGTTGTAACAGATCCTAAAAAAGCAGTTGTTGCACTTAAATGGGCGGTTGGTGAGATGGAAGATCGATACCGAAAAATGTCCAAAATGGGTGTAAGAAATATTGATGGTTTCAATGGAAGAGTGGCTGATGCTAAAATGAAGGGCGAAATGTTCAGCCGTACCATACAAACTGGCTTTGACGATGAAACGGGCGATCCAATTTTTGAGACCGAAGAGTTTAAGCCAGAAAAAATGCCCTATATTGTTGTGATTGTAGATGAGATGGCTGATTTGATGATGGTGGCCGGCAAAGAAATTGAAGCGTGTATTCAACGTCTTGCACAAATGGCTAGAGCATCTGGTATACACTTGATAATGGCAACGCAACGGCCTTCAGTAGATGTCATTACAGGCACGATTAAAGCTAACTTTCCAACCAGAATATCATTTCAAGTGACATCAAAAATAGATAGCCGAACGATCTTGGGCGAAATGGGAGCCGAGCAGCTTCTTGGTATGGGAGATATGCTGTATATGGCTGGGGGGTCAAAAATAATTCGTTGCCACGGTCCTTTTGTTTCTGATGAGGAGGTTGAAGAAGTGGTGAACCATTTGAAGGCGTTTGGACCACCAGAATATAAAAGTGGCGTGGTTGATGGCCCAACAGATGATAAGGTAGATAGTATTGATCAAGTTTTAGGGTTAGGTGGTAATACTGACGGCGAGGATGCTATCTATGATCAAGCAGTGGCGATTGTGGTGAAAGATCGCAAATGCTCAACCAGTTACATTCAGCGAAAATTAGCAATAGGATACAACAAAGCTGCTAGACTTGTGGAACAAATGGAGGAAAGCGGTTTAGTAAGCCCCGCCAATCATGTAGGTAAAAGGGAAATTTTGATCCCTGAATAGCTTTCAATTGAAAATTGACTTAGTATATAAAATTTCATTAGTAACAACTATTTGGGGTTGGTATATTGGTTAGTAGCATTAAAAAAATTTTGAAATTTCAAATTTTTGTTATTCTTTTTTTAAGTGCATCATTTACGCGAGCTGACCCGTATTCTTTAGAAAGTTTATCAAAATATTTAACAAATTTAAAATTTTTAAAAGCTAATTTTTTGCAATTAAATGCTGATGGAAGTGAAGCGTCTGGCAGTATATTAATAAAGCGCCCTGGTCGAATGCGGTTTGAGTATGATAAGCCAGATAACACCTTGGTTTTAGTTGCCGCTGGTGCTTTGGCTATTTTTGATCCGAAAGGTGATCAAGAACCAATGACTTACCCTATAAGAAATAATCCAATTTCCTTGCTTCTCAATAGTGAAATAGACTTGATTAATTCTGGTATAGTTTCAAATTATATGGAAGCCTTGGAAGAGGCTGTTTTAGTTATAAGAGATCCAAAATCACCTGAAAGTGGCAGTGTTGAGCTTCTTTTTTCAGGAGCCCAACCAAAGCTCAAAAAATTCACAGTAAAAAATGAAAATGGCACATCCACATCAATAATCTTGGAAGATATTGAGTACCCAAAAAATATAAATGATACTTTATTTTCTATTGCCTTAGAGAGCAATGAACGCAAAGATCACGACAAGTAATTATTCTAGGCGCGTCCACATCTTTTCAATTGTTTTTTGTATGAATTAGCGCGTTGGTTTACTTTATCTGATATACTTAATAACCAAGCTTTTTTACGGTACGAACCTCTTTCAAAGCCTCCATGACCTTCGTGATAAGCTAGATACTGTTTTTTTGCATCTGACATTTTGATTCCCAGACGCCTTCTAGACTCTTGCATGTACCAGCCCATAAAATCAGTTGCGTCATGAATATTCGAGCGACTGGCAAATCGTCTTCCTGAAGATTTCTTGTAGTCAGCCCAAGTTCCATCCAAAGCTTGTGCATATCCATATGCTGAACTTTGCCGACCCCAAGGAACAATACCAAGGAAATATTTTCTTGGTGTCTTTGCATTTGGTATAAACTTACTTTCTTGGTGCAATATTGCCATTTGGACGTGAACGGGTGCCCCCCATTTCCGTTTTGTTTTTTGAAAAGCGCGATCAAATGAAGGGCGTTGTTGCAAAATGGCGCATGCGTTATTCATATTCCGAGGGGCATCGAAATTAATAAAACTGCAAGAGCCCAAAACAAGGCATAGACATAATATTTTTATTTTACTGCTCATTTATTTCTCTTTCTTATAGAGATAAACGAAAGATTTAAAATTCTAAAGCTATAATCGATTATTTTGAAATACAATCTAATATTTCGACGCTTTTGGCTTATGCTGGCCTAGACAATCTAGGTGGGAAGACTTATTTATACTTATGGAAATGTTTACTAAAAGCGCAAAATATCATCTCGGGCAGATAGTTCGACATAAAAAACATCCCTTTAGAGGGGTAGTTTTTGATGTTGATCCAGAATTTAGCAATACAGACGAGTGGTATGAATCAATCCCTGAGGACAGCAGGCCGCATAAGGAGCAGCCTTATTACCATCTTTTGGCAGAAAACGACCACAGTTTTTATGTTGCCTACGTTTCTGAGCAAAATCTTGTTGAAGACTATTCTGGTGAGCCGGTAAGCCATCCAGATGTACAAGATCTATTTGGACCATTGCAGGACGGCCATTACTCTATTCATTTTCAAATGAATTAAGTGCCTAGTCCTAGTACCCTAAAGCACACCCATCTTTTCTTGGATCTGACGCACCCTCTAAAACGCCACTGTCATGTATTTTGATTGCTTGGGCACCCCCGATAGGACCTATTTTTTGATTAATTGAATGACCTAGGTTAGACAGCTTTTCAACAGTGTCTTTATCGTATCCGCGTTCAATCCTGAGAGAGCCATTTTCAAAGAAACTGCGCGGTGCGTCGAGAGCGGCTTGGATATCCATTTCAAAGTCATAAATATTTGAAAGGACACGGGCATGTCCGGCTGCTTGATATTGCCCCCCCATGACACCAAAAGGCATGTTTACGATTTCTTTTTCTTTTACAATGGCGGGAATGATCGTATGTAGAGGCCTTTTATGTGCTCCATATTCATTTACGTGGCCCGGTATAAGGTTAAATCCAGCACCCCTATTTTGAAACAATACTCCAAATTTTTCACTTGCAATACCAGAACCAAACCCATGGAAAATTGAATATATTAGCGAAACAGCCATTTGGTCTTTGTCAACAACGGTGATGTAAATGGTATCTTTGTGTACTTCTTCAGTAACGGAAGAGACTTCATTAATTACCTGCCTCATATTAATTTTGTCTGCTAATTCTTCAGCTAATTTGTTGGAAGTCATTCTTATTGTGGCATCAAAAACGGTTGGATCAGACACTAATCTGTTGCGTGCATCGTAAGCCAGTTTAGTCGCTTCAGTTTCAATGTGAGTGCGCTCAAAACCAAAGGGCTCCATTGATGATATGGGGAAATGTTTAAGAATATTACATAAAAGAATGGCTGTGGCTCCCTGGCCATTCGGCGGATGCTCAAAGAGTTCAAACTCTGAAAATTTACCAGCAATAGGATTTGTATAGAAGGCCTCCATATTAGAGAAATCATCCATTGTGTGAGTGCCTCCGAGTTTTCGAAGACTATTCACCATGTCTTCAGCAACTTCACCAGAATAAAACCCATCGCGACCCTTTTTCGCAATTTCATTCAACACTTTCACTTGTCCTGGGTGTGCAAACAACTCTCCTACCCTTGGGGCTCTGCCCCATGGTAAATAAAATTCTCTGCCAGCAGGATTTAGGTTTTCAGTAAGCTCGGCTAAATCATATGCTACCCGCTCTGCAATCGGAACCCCATGCTCTGCATAGTGAATTGCTGGCTGTAAAATTGTATCAAGGCCTAATTTTCCCCAATCTGCTGACAATTTACAGAAGGCGTCGATGGCGCATGGAATTGTCACCGCATGAGCGGAATTTAAAGGTATAGATGATAAAGCTTCGTCTCTGAGCTCATTAGCGTTGGCCAGGCTAGGTGCGTAGCCTGATCCATTCATTGATTTTATTTCATTTGAACCACTAGGAGAAAAGAGGACAAAACAATCTCCGCCTATTCCGGTCATTTGCGGTTCACAAATACCCAAGAGTACTGCACCGGCTATGGCCGCATCCATTGCGTTTCCACCATTTTTTAAAATTTCCAAGGCAGCTTGCGCAGCTAAAGGATGAGATGTGGCACACATACCATTTTCAGCGAATACTGAAGATCGTCCGGGAAAATGAAAATCTCGCATTCTAACTCCGTTAAACCGCCTGAAATAAATATTCTTTTTTTCGATGGAGGCAACTTTTTCCTTAAAGTGTCGATCTGACTAATTCAACATGCACAATTATTGTAAGCTCTCACAAGACAGTATAACCTATAGGAGGAAAAAATTTTATTTTATAGGGTCATGATTTTATGGAAGAAGTTGTTATCACATCTGCAATAAGAACTCCCATTGGAGGATTTCAGGGTGAGTTAGATTGTTTTTCAGCTTCAGATTTAGGTGGAATGGCTATTGACGGAGCTATGAAGCAAGCGGGGATTGATCGCGTTGATGAAGTAATTATGGGTAATGTTTTGGGAGCAGGCCAAGGTCAAGCGCCCGCACGACAGGCAAGCTTTGCTGCAGGTCTAGATGAAACCATTCCAGCTACGACATTAAATAAAATGTGTGGTTCTGGAATGAAAGCTGCAATGATTGGGTTTGATCAAATAAAGCTTGGACAAAGCAAAATATTAGCCGTTGGTGGAATGGAAAGTATGTCTAACGCGCCTTATCTACTACCGAAGATGCGCGGCGGAGCCCGGTTGGGTCATGCTAAGGTAATCGATCATATGTTTCTTGATGGATTAGAGGATGCCTATGAGCCTGGACGTTTGATGGGAACTTTTGCTGAGGATTGTGCGGAAAAATATCAATTTACCAGAGAGGCCCAGGATGAGTATGCGTTGAAATCATTAGAAAATTCACTTTATGCTCAAAAAACAAAAGTATTCGAAAATGAGATCAAGCCTATTGAATTTGTGGACCGAAAAGGGAAAAAAAGAACTATTGTATTAGATGAGCAACCACAAAACGCACAACCTGAAAAAATTCCAAATTTAAAGCCAGCATTTAGAAAGGACGGCACTGTGACTCCAGCAAATTCCTCTTCAATTTCTGATGGTGGTGCGGCGTTGATCTTAACCTCTAGAGGATATTCTGAAAAAATGGGTTTGCCCATACGTGCAAAAATTCTAGCCCATAGTAGTTATGCCCAAGCCCCGGGTTTATTTACCACAGCACCGATATATGCAGTGCAAAAATTACTTAAGTCGCTATCTTGGACAGCTGATATGGTGGATCTCTGGGAAGTTAATGAGGCATTTGCTGTTGTTCCTATGGCTTTCATGCATGAACTGGACGTTTCGAGAAAAAAAATGAACATTCATGGCGGGGCTTGTGCAATTGGACATCCAATAGGAGCTTCTGGTGCGAGAATAATGGTAACTCTTCTGAATGCACTCGAAAAATATGAAATGAAGCGTGGGATTGCGGCAGTTTGTATAGGTGGTGGTGAGGGGACAGCAATAGCAATAGAGCGTGAATAGTGATGACTTTCTATTGTGGCCGAACAGCCTGATTAAATTTTAAATCGATTCAAATCTTAGCATTGCCGTTTTAACTTGTAGTCCCCAGTGATAGCCGCCCAAATCGCCATTTGTCCTCATAACTCGGTGGCATGGGATGAGCCAACATAATGGATTTTTACCAATTGCAGTTGCTATGGCTCTAACGGCTTTTGGTTTACCTATATGTTTGGCTAGAGTTTTATAGTTTGTAACTTTTCCAGCTGGAATTTTTAATAATGCATTCCAAACCTGAACTTGCAGTGGACTTCCAGTTAAACATAGGTTGATTTTAGTGGTTTGCTCTAAAACAGATTTGAATTCTAAATCGGAAAAGATTTTTTCTTCATTGTAAGTTGCTGAGGGCCATCTCGACATCATATCAGCTAGGGCGATCTCCTCATTGACTTGATCGCAGAATGCCAAACCGCAGACCCCATACTTGCTGTTCATAATGAGCGCCTTCCCGAAAGGGGAGTTTTTATATTGGTAAGAAATATCAAGGCGGTCCGTTGATTTTTTACGATCAGATTTCAGTTCGATAAATTCATTTACGATCAGATTTCTGTTTTTATGCGATTGTAAAAAATCTGTTTCTGAAAAACTTTGTTGCTTTGCTAGTTCTTTAATTAATACTTTATCAATCAAAGATGCCTGGTAGCTAAAATTTTGTTCNCTGNCGTAAACTTTGNACATTATTTTTCGAAGCCTCTTGAAAATAATGAAATATCGCATTCATGCACTTGTATAAATACATTTTAAATTGCATGAGTCTACTATGGCAAAGCAGCTCGATTATAATACACTGCGGGAAATTTTTAACCGATTTAAAGAGGCCGCAAATGAGCCCGAGGGAGAATTAGAGCACGTAAACGTTTATACTTTGGTAGTAGCTGTTGCCCTGAGTGCTCAATCAACTGATGCCGGTGTTAACAAAGCCACAAAAAAGCTTTTTCAAATCGCTGATACTCCGGAAAAAATGTTGGACCTGGGAGAACAGGGCTTAATTGAGCATATTAAGACAATAGGCTTATTTAGAAATAAAGCTAAGAATGTCATAAAATTAAGTAAAATCCTTTTGGAACAATATGATGGGCAAGTTCCTAACTCACGTGCAGCACTTCAGTCTCTTCCAGGAGTAGGCCGAAAGACGGCTAACGTTGTTTTGAATATGTGGTGGAAGCATCCCGCGCAAGCGGTCGACACACATATTTTTCGTGTTGGGAATAGAACTGGTATTGCCCCAGGAAAAGATGTTGATGCCGTTGAGAGGGCAATAGAGGATAACGTTCCTGCAGATTTTCAATTACATGCTCATCACTGGTTGATCCTGCATGGGCGCTACCACTGTAAGGCACGCAAACCATTATGCTCTACTTGTTTAATAAGAGATTTGTGTTTGTTTGAGGATAAAAAGTTATGAAAAAATACAATGTTCTAGGCATTGGAAACGCAGTCGTTGATGTCATCAGCCAAAGTTCAGATGTGTTTTTAGAAAAAATGGATATTGAAAAAGGAATTATGCAGCTGGTTGATCGTGATCGCGGGGAGTTGTTGTACAATTCAATGGATAATCGAAAGCAAGCGCCAGGAGGTTCGGTTGCTAATACAATTGCAGGCATTGGTACGCTTGGATTAAAAACAGGTTTTATAGGGAAAGTAGGAAATGATGAGTTGGGTGTCTTCTATCGTGATACTATGGAGGAAAATGGAACTGACTTTGTTAATAATCTCTCGGTAAAAAGTGAGCTTCCAACATCTCGCTCTATGATTTTTGTATCAGATGATGGAGAGAGATCGATGAATACCTATCTTGGGATATCAGCCGAATTAGGACCGGAAGATGTAAATTTGGAAGTGGCGGCAAGTGCCGACATTGTTTTTTTGGAAGGATATCTTTTTGATAAAGATAAAGGTAAAGAGGCTTTTATAAAACTTGCCAAAGAATGTAGAGCGGCGGGTGGTTTGTCTGGAATTGCGATTTCTGATCCCTTTTGTGTTGAAAGACATCGAGCAGATTTTCTAAGTTTGATTAAAAACGAATTGGATTATGTTATCGGAAACAAAGAGGAAATTATGGCGCTATTCGGAACTGATAATTTTGAAAGCGCTCTATCCAAAGCTGTTGATATTTCACCTCTTGTCGTTTGCACGCGTTCTTCTGAAGGCGTGACGGCAATCCAAGAAGGAAACCGCGTAGATTTTAGGGTAGAGCCTGTTATCCCAGTCGATGCTACAGGGGCAGGTGACCAGTTTGCTGCAGGTTTTTTGTATGGATTAGCAACCCATGCTAATTTAGAGACAGCTTGTTCTATGGGTTGTTTGTGTGCAGAAGAGGTAATAGGCCACATAGGCCCACGACCACAGGTAAATCTTTTGGATAAATTTTCAGAAATGAAACTAATTTAAGATCAAGTTAAATTTGTTAATCAATAGTAGAAAAGAATGGCTTTAAAGTAAAAATTCTAGGGTAGAAAAATGAGTTACAATTACGACGATAATAATATTTTTGCAAAAATTTTACGAGGTGAAATTCCGAATAAAACTGTCCTTGAGACAGATTACAGTTTGGCTTTTGAGGATATAAGCCCCGCCGCTCCGGTACATATTCTCGTGATACCTAAAGGGCCATATGTTTCGCACGATCATTTTGCCATTGAGGCAAGTGATGAAGAGGTTTTAGATTATACACGGGCTATTGGAGAGGTCTGCAAAATAACAGGCGTTCAGCCTTCATCCGGTGGATCAGGATTTCGTTCAATAGCAAATGCGGGTCCAGATGCTGTTCAAGAAGTTCCACATTTTCATACACACGTAATTGGTGGACGCAATTTGGGGAGAATGATATCCCCAACCTAATGGATCTTTTGAGTGGTAATCGTTTTAAGTATAATAAAGAGTTGAAGAGAGATTAAATGTCGTTAGATGCGCCAGAGATAAGAATTGTTGATGCATGGAGAGTTGCCTGTGACGGTGGTGAAGGTGCTCTTGGGCATCCGCGAGTGTGGCTTCAAATTCCACGAGAGCAAGGTTGGATAGAATGTCCATATTGTGATTGCAGGATTCAACATAAAGATTTACCCGTTAAAGACTAATCAGTATACCAAGTATTCTAATCGCTTAGAATAAGTGTAAGTTTAAAAGTGATTATTGATGTATAGGGACTAGACTGTTGTAACACAGATATAGGGAGTTCTAAATGGGTTTTGGGCAAGGACATCATTTACATTTGATCGATGGTTCCGCTTTTATTTTCCGAGCATACCATGCGCTGCCTCCTCTGACGAGAAAATCAGACGGTTTACCTGTAGGGGCCGTTAGTGGTTTCTGTAATATGCTTAATCGCTATATAGAAGATAACAGTGGGCCTGATGCACCCACACACGTTGCAGTAATTTTTGATCATTCAAGTCATAGTTTTAGAAATAACATCTTTGATGGTTACAAAGCAAATCGTCCACCGGCTCCTGAGGATCTCGTCCCCCAATTTCCATTAACGCGCGAAGCGACAAAGGCGTTTAATATTGCTTGCGAGGAGATGGAAGGATTTGAAGCAGATGACATGATAGCTACACTTGCCTGTCAAGCCCGCGATGCAGGTGGCCGCGTTACAATAATTAGTTCAGATAAAGATTTAATGCAGTTAGTTGGGGATGGCATCGAAATGTATGATGCCATGAAAAATAAACGCATAGATCGGGAAGGCGTATTTGAAAAATTTGGTGTTTATCCAGATAGAGTCATCGATGTTCAATCGCTTGCTGGAGACAGTGTTGATAACGTGCCTGGTGCGCCTGGTATTGGTGTGAAAACTGCTGCTGCTCTAATTAATGAATTTGGCGACCTGGATGAACTGTTAAGTCGAGCGGTTGAAATAAAGCAGCCTAAAAGGCGGCAAACCTTGTTGGACCATGTTGAGCAAATTAAATTATCGCGCGAACTTGTTACTTTAGATTGTAATACACCTTTAACATTTGCACTCGAAGACCTTGAATTCAGAGCTCCGATACCAGGGCAACTATTAGATTTCTTAACAAAAATGGAATTTAGAACGCTGACTAAGCGTATTGCACAAAAATTTGAATTAGAAATTCCAACTTCTGATAATCTAGACACAACAGGCACTAACAATATTTCAGAAAGAATTCCTTTTGACAGTGCAAATTATGAATACATCAAGACAGCCGACCAACTTCAAACGTGGGTTCATAAAATATATGAAACGGGCTATGTAGCGATAGATACAGAGACAACGTCTTTAAATGATATGTTGGCTGAATTAGTAGGAATTTCTCTGGCAACTGAAATTGGCTCGGGATGTTATATCCCCATCGGTCATAAGGAGGGAAAAGATGATGACCTTTTCGATAATTTTCAATTGGTCGACGGGCAACTGGATCTAGAATACGTTTTAGACTGTCTGAGGCCGGTGCTAACAGATGATAGTATTCTTAAAATTGGACAAAATATTAAGTATGATGCGAAGGTTTTAAGCCGCTACGGGATAGAAGTTACTACTTTTGATGACACGATGCTTTTATCTTATGCTATGCATGGGGGATTGCATAACCATGGGATGGATGCTCTATCGGAACGATATTTAGATCATTCACCAGTCTCGATAAAGACACTTATTGGCTCCGGAAAATCAGCTATAACTTTTGATAAAGTAAAAATAGAGGATGCGGTAACGTATGCGGCAGAGGATGCTGATATTACCTTGAGGCTTTGGAAAATTTTTAAGCAGAAGTTACACCTTTCTAAAGTTACTAAAGTTTATGAAAGCTTAGAACGTCCTTTAGTTTCTGTTTTAGCTCAAATGGAAAAAAATGGAGTCAAAGTTGATAGAGAAACACTAAGTCGAATGTCAAATGCGTTTGCCCAGAAAATGGCAGGTCTTGAAGCTGAGATTTATGAATTGGCTGGTGAAACTTTCAATGTGGGGAGCCCAAAGCAACTGGGTGAAATTATGTTTGATAAGTTGGGTTATGAAGGCGGTAAAAAGGGAAAAAATGGTGCTTATGCGACTGGGGCTGATATATTAGAAGAGCTCGCAACAAGTTACGATTTTCCCAAAAGAGTTTTAGATTGGCGACAATTAAGCAAACTTAAATCTACTTACACAGATGCTTTACAAGATCATATAAATCCAGATACTGGCCGTGTTCATACCTCTTATTCAATTGCTGGCGCAGTTACTGGTCGACTTTCTTCAACTGAGCCAAACCTACAAAACATACCAGTGAGAACGGAAGACGGAAGACGTATTCGAGAAGCGTTTGTGGCTGAGAGTGGCAATATTTTGGTAAGTTTAGATTACAGTCAGATTGAGCTTAGAATTCTAGCCCATATAGCAAAAATAGATACTCTGAAGCAGGCTTTTCATGACGGACTGGATATTCATGCCATGACGGCTTCAGAAATGTTTGATGTGCCTCTTGATCAAATGACACCCGAAATTCGTCGTCAGGCAAAAGCTATAAATTTTGGAGTTATCTATGGTATTTCTGGATTTGGTTTAGCAAGAAATTTACGCATTCCACGTGCTGAGGCACAAGGCTTTATAGACCGTTACTTTGACAGGTTTCCTGGAATAAAGGAATACATGGATGAGACGATCAAATTCAGTAAAGAAAATAATTATGTCAAAACTCTTTTTGGCAGGGTCATACATACGCCTGAGATAAACGCTAAAGGTCCTATGGCTGGTTTTGCAAAAAGGGCGGCTATTAATGCGCCCATTCAGGGTACTGCTGCAGATATCATCCGGCGTGCAATGATTAGAGTTCCAGATGCAATTAAAGATCTTCCTGCAAAAATGCTTCTTCAGGTGCATGACGAGCTACTATTTGAAGTAAAAGAAGAGTTTAGCCAAGATTTAGTTGAAAAAGTTCAGTCCATTATGGAAACTGCTTCTCTTCCCTTTTTGAAAATGGATATACCATTATCAGTCGACGCTGGTCACGGATTAAATTGGGCAGAGGCGCATTAGAAATGATGATAATTGATAATCTCCAATATGCAAATTGGTCTGAAAAAATTTTCAATCAAATGAGAGAGGGGAACGTCGACGCTGTTCACGTAACCATCTCTTACCACGAGACTTTTCGCGAAACAGTTTTGAATTTTGAAAAATGGAACCTTTGGTTTGAAAATTATTCTCAACTGATCATCAAGGGCTCTACTGCAGCAGATATTGATCTAGCAAAAAAGACAAATCGAACAGCCATATTTTTTGGCTTTCAAAATCCTTCACCCATAGAAGACGATATTGGTTTGATTGAAATTCTGCACACACTCGGAGCCCGGTTTATGCAGCTTACTTACAATAACCAATCTCTACTAGCGACCGGATGCTATGAAGATAATGATGCTGGTATTACCAGAATGGGTAAGCAGGTCATTAAAGAAATGAATCGTGTGGGTATGGTTGTGGATATGAGCCATTCCGCGGATCATTCGACTATTCAAGCCGCGGAAATATCAGAGAGTCCAATAGCCATAACACACGCCAACCCCTTTTCGTGGCATCCTGCACTTAGAAATAAGAGAGATAAGGTTATAGAAGCTGTTGTATCTAATGGAGGAATGATTGGTTTTTCTTTATATCCCCATCATTTGAGAAACGGTTCCCATTGTACCTTATCTGATTTTTGTTCAATGATTGCTCAATCAGCCGAAAAATATGGTGTTGAAAGTCTCGGTATTGGTTCTGATTTATGCCAAGATCAACCTGATAGTATTGTGGAGTGGATGCGAGTAGGGCGGTGGAGTAAGACAATGGACTATGGTGAAGGTTCAGCTGATAACCCAGGCTTTCCAAAGCAGCCAGACTGGTTTGCAGATAACCGAGGTTTTAAAAATATTGCAAAAGGTTTAACAGACGTTGGCTTTGATGAGTATGACGTTGAGGCTATTATGGGCAAAAATTGGTACAACTTTTATGCAAATAATTTTGTAGGACTAGATTGAGTTTTCCAACTCTTGGGACTTGATAATCGGAAAAAAAGTAGAGGCAGAAATAATTCCGAACCAGTCTTCATTTTCGTGGTTTCTATGCTGTCCTATGTCAATAAGCCGGTAAAAAGTCTTCCGATCTATCAAGGCATCCAATCCGTTGCGAATATGAATATATGGAGCAGGTTCATCCGTTATCGCGTCCCTCTCCACTCGTATTGGATTTTCATGGCTTGCAACAACTCGGTCTCCTACATGAGTTTCAAATTTTAATGCTTTCTCGCCTTGAGTTATAACCTCATTGAAATCTACAGCGATAAAGGGGGCATCATCTACTTGAATACCTACCTTTTCTACTGGGGTAACAAGAAAGTATTTACCGTCTTCAATTTTTAGAATTGATGAAAATAATTTTACGAGCTCAAATCGACCAATGGGGGTGCCAAGATAAAACCAGGTACCATTTCGCGCAATACGAATGTCCAAATCCCCACAAAACGGTGGGTTCCAACTCATTACTGGCGGGAAAGTCCTCGATTTTGTTGCTGCGCGAGCTGCTGCGGCAATACCTTCGGGACTTGGGGTGTTCTTAATTTTATAAGTCATTTCTGTTAAAAAACCCTTTTATTTCTTGTTTATTCGGTTTTGCCATAGTTGCCAAACTTATAAATTGGTTATATTACTTTACCAATATAGAGAAAAGCCATGTATTTAACAGATCCAAACCCAAAAATTTTAGCAAAAAAATCAGAGTTAGTTAGAAAACTTTTGTCCTTTTTACCTCGTGATGCGGTCATTGATGACCATTATGAGACACTTGCATACGAATGTGATGCGCTATCTGCCTACAGATGTCCGCCAATGGTTGCTGTCTTGCCTAGTACTACCGAGGAGGTTGCTAAGATATTAAAAATATGTTGGGATTTGGATGTGCCAGTAGTGCCTCGTGGTTCCGGCACTTCATTAGCGGGTGGGGCACTCCCTACGGGCGATAGTTTGGTTCTTGGTGTTGCTAGAATGAATGACACTCTAGAAGTTGATTACCCTAATAGATTAATACGTGTACAAACAGGTCGCACCAATTTGAGTGTTACAGGAGAAGTTGAAAGTGATGGCTTCTTTTATGCACCAGATCCATCAAGTCAGCTAGCTTGTGCTATCTCAGGAAATATAGCTATGAACTCAGGTGGAGCCCATTGTCTTAAGTACGGCGTAACATCTAATAATCTTCTTGGTGTCAGAATGGTCACTATGCAAGGAGAGATTATAGAATTGGGCGGTTCTCAATTGGATGCTTCTAGATATGATTTACTTGGCCTTATCTGTGGCTCTGAGGGACAATTGGGAATTGTTACAGAAGCTACTTTACGAATATTGCACAAACCAGAGGGCGCTTTACCGGTTTTGATTGGATATAACGACAGCGAAGTGGCGGGACAGTGTGTTTCTGATATCATAAAGGCTGGAATTTTGCCGGTTGCGATTGAATTTATGGATAAGCCATGTATTCGTGCCACGGATGCTTTCTCTCAAGCCGGTTATCCAGACTGTGAAGCTTTATTGATTATTGAAGTCGAGGGCTCTGAAATAGAAATCGAAGAGCAGCTAGAAAAAATCATTGAGATTGCCAATAAACATAGACCTGTGGAGTTGCGCCGAGCAAAAAATAGTGATGAAGCTAATAGAATTTGGCTAGGTCGAAAGTCTGCATTTGGCGCTATGGGTCAAATCAACGACTATATGTGTTTAGATGGTACAATTCCAGTTTCAAAATTACCTTTTGTACTGAAACGTATTTCGGAAATGAGTAAAGAATTTGGCTTGGATGTTGGTAACGTATTTCATGCAGGTGATGGCAATATGCACCCACTCATACTTTATAATGCTAATAAACCTGGAGATTTAGAAACTTGTGAAGCCTTTGGGGCCGAAATTTTGAAATTATGTGTAGAAGTTGGTGGTTGTTTAACGGGAGAGCATGGAGTTGGTATTGAAAAGCGAGATTTGATGCAGATTCAGTATTCTATAGAAGATCTTGAGGCACAAATGTCGATAAAGGACGTATTCGACCCCAAATGGCTGCTTAATCCCACGAAGGTGTTTCCATTGGATGTTTCTGATAAAAGACGTGGAGATGCTAGCCAAGAGACAGCTGCATGAGCGCAACCAGTCTTACGCCCAGCTCTGAAAGTGACGTTCGGGACTTGTTAATTTCTGAAACTGAAAGATTACATATTGCCGGGGGACAGTCCCGCTTACGAGCGACTGAAGAAAAAATTATCTCAACTTCTGCTTTAACTGGCATTGTTGAATATGAACCTGGCGCACTAACGATGGTTGCAAAAGCTGGTACCCCACTTTCTATAATCAATGAAACACTCCAAAAAGAAAATCAGCAACTCGCGTTTGAACCTCCTGAATATAAGCACATTCTAAACTTGTTAGGGCATTCAACGATCGGAGGAGTATTTGCCACAAATGCTTCTGGATCTCGTCGAATACAGGTGGGAGCAGCTAGAGACCATTTGCTGGGTGTAAGATTTATAGATGGATTAGGAAGGGTTGTAAAAAATGGTGGCCGCGTTATGAAAAATGTGACGGGTTACGATCTCGTAAAGCTCATGGCGGGGAGTTGGGGGACCCTTGGTATAATTACGGAAGTTTCTTTTAAAGTCCTTCCTATAGCTGAGACTCAAGTGACCTTGCAAATAGCTTCTAGTGAAGCCTCTATCCTGACCAGGGCGATGAATACACCCTATGATGTTTCAGGCACTTTTTATGATGTTGCCTCAGGATTTGCCTACATTCGCATTGAGGGTTTTGACAAATCAGTAAAATATCGAGTGCAGCAGCTCCTTAAGGAGTTTTCTGATTTTGAGATTGATATTTTTGATGCGGAGGAAAGCAAAAAGTTTTGGAGTGATGTGAACAATCTGGCTTTTCTCAAAAATATGCAAGGTGATTTATGGCGAATTTCGGTCAGGCCCACTGATGGTATACAAATAATTAAAAAATTGGATCCTAAAGCCAGCTATCTAGATTGGAGTGGTGGCCTAGTTTGGTTAAGAGTTGAAGAAGGTTTTAAAGTCCGCGAAAAAATGCAAAAAATGTCAGGCCATGCAATGTGTTTAAGCGGAACTTTTAATCAATTTCATCCAATTTCAACAATAGAAAAGACACTGAGCACTTCTATTAGAAAAAAATTTGACCCTAAAATGCTATTCAACCAACAAGTATTAAACTGATGCAAACCTTTTTTGAAGAAGACCAACTTGCAGATTTAGATTTTAAAAGATCAAATGAGATTTTGAGGGCTTGTGTACACTGTGGGTTTTGTACTGCGACGTGTCCAACTTATCAGGTTTTGGGAGATGAACTCGATAGCCCTCGAGGAAGAATTTATTTGATAAAAGAAATGCTCGAGTCTGGACGTAAGCCAGATAAAAAGACGGTTACTCATATCGATAGATGTTTGTCATGTTTGGCTTGTATGACGACTTGCCCTTCTGGCGTCCATTATATGCATCTTGTGGACCATGCTCGGGCATATATTGAAGATAACTATAAGAGACCCATAGATGAGCGATTTTTGCGATGGTTACTTAGCAGAGTTTTGCCATATCCTATGAGGTTCCGAATAGCACTAATTCTTGCGAAGATAGCGAAACCATTTTCTTGGCTTATTCCGGATGCAAGACTTAAAGCCATGATTAAAATGGCACCTCAAAAGATACCTCCAATTAGTTTGAATGATGATCCTCAGAGTTTTTTTCCGGATAACCTGAATAAGATGAGGGTAGCTTTAATGACAGGCTGTGCTCAAAGAGCCTTAGATACAGATATTAACGACGCGACAATTAGAGTGTTGAACAGATTTGGATGTGAGGTTGTCATAGCTGAGGGGCAGGGTTGCTGTGGATCCTTGAGCCATCATATGGGAAAAAAGAATGATGCAAAATCTGCAGCATTAAAAAATCTAAATGCCTGGTATTCAGAGTTAAGCAAAGGCCGATTAGATGCAGTTATTATTAATACCAGTGGATGTGGGACCACAGTCAAAGATTATCCACATATGTTTAAAGGGACTGAGCACGAGGAAAAAGCCAAAATTATTGCAAGTCTTACCAAGGATATTTCAGAAATTTTAGCTGAACTAGAACTTCCTGTTTTGGAAGAGAAACAAACACACGTGGTTTATCATTCGGCCTGCTCACTTCAGCACGGGCAACAAATTAGTAATTTTCCCAAGGATATTCTCAGACGATGTGGCTACCAAATAAGTGAACCAAAGGACTCTCACCTTTGCTGTGGGTCGGCAGGAACTTATAACCTGCTACAGCCAAAAATATCTGACGAGTTGAAAAACAGAAAAGTCCAGAGTTTAGAGGCAGAAAAACCAGATATAATTGCTGCTGGAAATATAGGATGTATGATGCAAATAGCATCTTCTACTAATACGCCAGTGGTTCATACGGTAGAATTAGTTGATTGGGCAACTGGTGGTCCCAAACCTACTAAATTAATTGGTAAATTATAGTTACACTTTGCAAATAATATTGTTGAGAAAAAGATCTGTACAGCCTTGAACTGTATTTTTTTATTCCCATATAGCTACGAGAGGCGCCAAATTTGGGTCTCTTAAATAAAAACGCCTGCGCCAAATGAAGGGTAGGCATAATTTGGAATCGCTCATAGGAGGATAGACAATGAGACAATTTGATTTTTCACCACTTTACAGAGCCACAGTAGGCTTTGACCAAATAGCCGATATGTTTGACAGGGTTCTTACTTCGGACACTCAAACATCTAGTTACCCACCATACAATATAGAGAAAATTGATGATGATGCTTATCGTATATCTATAGCGGTCGCTGGCTTTTCTGAAGCTGATTTAAACGTCGAGGTGAGAGAAAACTCCCTAATTATTTCAGCTGGAAAATCGGAAGAAGATAAAAAGAATTACTTGCATAGGGGCATCGCAAATCGCAGCTTTGAGCGGCGTTTTCAGCTAGCTGATCATGTACATGTTTCCGGTGCAATCCACTCGAACGGTATGCTTCACATAGAGTTAAAGCGTGAAGTTCCTGAAGCTTTGAAGCCTCGAAAAATCCAAATTTCAAATGGCTCTTCAGACCAAGTGATTGAGGCGTTAGCCAGTTAAAACTAATTGAGTAGCGCTAGTCACCAGTCTGGCGCTACCACTGCAACAATGGGTCCAACGTCAAAACCAAAATCTAACCGATCATATTTTGGAGAATAAAGCCTAGAAACATTCCCATCTAAATAAAGTGCATTATCGATATCTAGGTGCTCTAAGAAAGTAGATGCAAACTGATAAAAATTGATGGCTTCATTGGAAATTAAAAATACTGCTTTCAAGCCATTTTTGGTTACCCCAACCCCGCTTCGTATAAATTTCGAGGAACCATCTTTTAAAAATTTCGGATGAATTTTACCATCGATGGCTAACATAGGACCAGACTGTGTTGCGTACTGACATGGCTTTTTTGTTAGTGCAAATTTACTTGTTTCAATAATCTGGAATTCTTTTTTATTAAAACAGAAGACACCATTTGGTACTAAACCAAAGTTTCCTGGCCCATTTCCGGTGATCAATGGTGAATATTGAGTAAAATTCTCGACATACAGTCCAACAGGAGAACGGTTTGCATGATACATTCCTCCATTTGTGGCAAAAACAATATTAAGACCTTGTTCTGCGAGAGACATATTTAGTCTTTGGAATTGTCCAAAGTTTTTTCCATTTTTATCACGTAAAAACAGTCGGATATCATCATTTGGCAACTTGGCTGTGCATGCCGTGAAAGAAATTTTTTTAAACTCAAAATCTAGGCATTCGGCGGACCAAACGGGCGTAAACCATATTGCTAATATAAGAATGTAAATTTTCACTCAGTATCTAAGTCCCGCCTTACGCTTTCTTGATTGAATAGTCTTCTTGTCTCGTCCATTCTGTCGAAAGTTTCATCTAAACGAAACCTTAAGTCAGGTGTGTATTTCAAGGTTAATTTTTTTGAAATTGACCTTCGAATTTCTGCTTTATTTTTTGCTAACAACGCAATTAAATCATCTCCCCCTTGTCCTCCTAAGGGGCAAACGTAAGCCGTCGCAATTTTTAAATCAGGCGATGCAGCAACCTCACTGACAGTTACTGATATTTTATTTAAATCAGGATCATGAATCGTACCTTGCATCAAAATATCAGATAATGCTCTCCTTATGAGCTCTCCTATCCTCAGTTGCCTTTGCGATGGCCCTGGACCATCATAAAATTTATTTTTTGCCATTTCTGAAATTCTATTACCTTAATATTGATCTTTGCCAAACTCTTATAGGCACGTTATGGACATTATAGCATAGTACTAAGGACATAAAATGGCTGATTTACTTAAAGTGGTGGTAACTGGTGCATCTGGTCGTATGGGGCAAACTCTAGTTAATCTAATAACCAGACACAATGAAATTGAACTTGTTGGTGCTTTAGAACACCCGAAACATCAATGGATTGGTCAAGATATTGGTGTTGCAATGGGTGGGAGTGCGCTTGGTGTAGTTGTTTCTGAGGATCCAATCAAGGAATTTGCAAAGGCAGAGGCCGTTATTGATTTTACCACACCGTCCGCGACTGTTGAGTTCTCAAAGCTGGCTGCCCAAGCAAGAGCAGTTCATATTATTGGGACTACTGGAATGTCTGAAGACGATTTAGAAAGAATAGAGGCGGCAAGCTTTCACTCTGTTATTGTTAGGGCTGGAAACATGTCTCTAGGCGTAAATCTTTTGGTCGCTTTGACTAAAAAAGTTGCGGCGGCTTTGGACAGTGAGTTTGATATTGAAATTATTGAGGCACACCACAGTCAGAAGGTAGATGCCCCATCTGGAACGGCTTTGATGCTAGGGGAAGCAGCTGCAAAAGGACGGGATATTAGCTTGGCAAAATCTTCAGAAAGAGGTCGAGATGGCATCACAGGAGCTCGGGAAAAAGGGTCTATAGGCTTTGCTTCAATCAGGGGTGGTGATATTGTTGGTAAACATGATGTTTTATTTGCATCGAGTGGCGAGCAACTGACCTTAAGCCATAATGCTACCGATAGAAATATATTTGCGCGGGGTGCTTTGAAAGCTGCTCTTTGGGGTAGAGACAAAGAGCCTGGCGAGTATGATATGATGGATGTATTAGGTTTAGAGTGATTATACGACACCTAAAGGGAATAGGGACCATTAAGAAATTTGGCTTCAAATTTATTTTATTTTTTTTAATTGCTAGTCCAATTATAGCAAGCGAAACGACTATTTCTGAGCGCCCTGACTTTGAAAATTTAGTTAAAGATAAAAAATTAGAGCGTTTTTTAATTTCATTGTCTGTAACTAGTGATGGGAAAATAGAGGGCTCTGCAGCTGGCAGAGACGTTTCGGGAGATTGGAACTGGATAGATGGCTATTTTTGCAGAACACTTATGTGGGGTGAACGAGAATTAAAATATAATTGCCAAAAAGTCACTTTTGATGGCAGGCGTTTGCGTTTCATTTCTGATCGAGGGGCAGGGCAATCGGCTAGCTTTGCCCTCCGCTAAACATTACTTTTGAAGGGCTCCATACCTTTTCTAGCTAATTCATCGGCGCGTTCATTTTCGGGATGGCCAGCGTGTCCCTTAACCCATTCCCAAGCAACTTCATGCCTTGACTTGGCTTCGTCCAACCTGCGCCATAATTCAGCATTTTTCACAGGTTTTCTAGCTGCTGTTTTCCATTTGTTTTTTTTCCAATTTTCTAGCCATTGGGTTACGCCATTTTTCACGTAAGAGCTGTCCGTAATAATTTTGATTTTACTGGGCCGGTCTAAAATTTCTAAGGCAGATATTGCTGCTAATAATTCCATCTGATTGTTTGTCGTGCTGTTTTGACCTCCGCACAGTTCTCTTTCTTTGATAATTTTGTGGTGAGTTTTGGCAACCAGAAGTACACCCCAACCTCCGGGACCAGGGTTACCTGAGCAAGCTCCGTCTGTGTAAGCAAACAAATTATGCATGACTAAGAATTATGATAAATTCTGCGTTTTTTCCATCTAAACCTTCTGCTTCACCCAAATAGTTTGAAATATGCTTAAAATTTTCTTGAATGAGTATTTCCTCTAGCTCTTGTTTTTCGAAATATGAATATTTTCGTCCAATGACGTCCCGTCTTTCCCCAGAGCCCAATTTTAGACCCATGCTAAACAAACCACTTGGCTTCAGGGCTTTGAATATAGTTTTGATTAAGGATATAAAGTCTTTTTTTGGAGCGTGAAGCAGAGAAAAGTTAGCCCAAATACCATCATATTTTCTCGTGGCGTCAAAAGACTTGAAATCACCTACCCATGAATTGATTTGCGGCTCTTTAGATATGATTTCAATCATTTTTTCGGATGCATCAAAAGCGTCTACCTGGAAACCATCCGCAAAAAGTTTTTTTGAAAAATGGCCTGGTCCACATCCATAATCCAAAACTAGTCCATTTTTTGGTAATGCCTGAGAAAAATCCTGATATGCTATTAGTGACGTTTTATCTATCTCTAAATTTGCATACTTGGTTGCATTCTTGTTATAAATTTCCAGTGTTTCTCTATCCATTTACCACCAAAAATTTATAGATAAACAAACGACCACAAAAAGTGTCAATATACTTCTTAAACGTAGCCACCACTCTGGCGTAAGTTGCCAATAATGAAAGCGCATATCTATGGCAAATACTCCTAAAAATCCCATAATTAGACTTATAAAAGGATTTATGAATGGGCCATTGAACGTAAAAAAAGCCCACAGGGCGGGCAGTACGGACAAGATTAGCCCAATAGGTCTTCTTGTATCATTTATGTTGGCCGAAAACCCCCATAACACGCCAGACATGAACGCAAGAATAACGGTCCCATAAATTAAATTTACGCTGGAGCCAGTATATCTCTCACTAAGCCAAGTTAATCCTAAATTGTATAGAACTACATCATAGGAAGTTACTACTCCCCAAAAAAAGGGAACCAATCCCGCCAGACCTAAAATTAAGGCCGAATGGGGGATGTCTCTCATGCTATTTCTCTTAACACTCTTGGAACTTTGAAGTTTACGTTTTCTAAGGCTGTTTCGACGGTTTCCAATCGCACTAAATACTTTTCCTTAAATGCTTCCACAACTTCATTTATAAGAATTTCTGGAGCCGACGCTCCTGCAGTTATTCCTAAGCTCTCAATGCCTTCCAATGCTCTAAAATCTATTTCGGTAGCCCTTTGAACTAGCTGTGAATATTCGCAGCCAGCTTTTTTGCCAACTTCGACCAAACGCTTTGAATTTGATGAATTTGGAGCGCCAACGACTAGAAGCGCATCGATTTTGTCAGCTATCTCTTTTACTGCTATCTGTCGATTGGTTGTAGCATAGCAAATGTCTTCTTTATGTGGACCCTGGATCATGGGAAATTTCTCCTTAAGAGCCGCAACCACCGAAGCTGTATCGTCGATTGATAATGTTGTCTGTGTGACATAAGCAAGATTTTGAGGATCTCTGACTTTTAGACTTTGAACATCTTTTTCATCTTCAACAAGTAAGACCTCACCTTCGGGTAGTTGTCCCATTGTGCCAATAGTTTCAGGATGTCCCCGGTGGCCAATCATTACCATTTGTAGGCCGTTTTTGTGATGACGTTCTGCTTCAATATGTACTTTACTTACTAAAGGGCAGGTTGCATCAACGAAAACCAGGTTTCTCGCTTCAGCAGCATTTGGCACAGCCTTTGGAACCCCGTGTGCAGAAAAAATTACGGGCCGATCATCGGGACACTCGTCGAGCTCCTCAACAAAAATCGCTCCCTTATCCCTTAGTCCGTCTACGACAAATTTATTGTGAACAATTTCGTGCCTGACATATACTGGCGATCCCCATTTATCCAATGCCATTTCAACGATTTTTATAGCGCGATCAACTCCCGCGCAAAACCCTCTTGGGGCGGCTAGAAAAATTCTCAGTTTTGGTTTGTCCATCGTTTCCCAGAGCAAATTTATCATTACCGACAATATGTAGTGTGCCAATGTCCGTAAATAGAAAACTTCTTCTATTTGGCTCTTTTTTGACAATTTCTTAAAGTTATATTTCAAGTTTTAAATATCTAATCGCGAATAACGTGATATTAATTAACTCTGTGGACCTTCTGAGATTGAAAAGTATGTATACAAATAATCATCAATTTTTAATAGCTTTGGGGAGTAATAAAAACTTAGGCCCGCTTAAGCCGTTAGATATTTTAAAGAAAGCAATAGCTGAATTAAAACAAAGCGAGATTTCTTTAGTGTCTTTGAGTAGATTTTTTGAATCTCCTGCATATCCTGAGGGAAAGGAGCCTAATTTTGTAAATTCTGCAATTAAAATTCAAGTTAAATGCTCGCCTCAGGAAATTTTGCAGAAACTTCATAAAATAGAAAAAAATTTTAATAGGAAGAGAGATATCCGATGGGGTGCTAGAACGCTAGATTTGGATCTACTGGCCCAAGACGGGCAGGTCTTTCCAAATGAAAAAATATTTAGGGAATGGAATAACTTACCCATGGTAGAGCAGATGAAAAAAAGTCCTAACAACCTAATTTTACCACATCCACGGATCCAAGATAGAGCATTTGTTCTATTACCACTTTTGGATATAGAGCCAAATTGGATACACCCTATACTGCGTAAGACAGCTTTGCAAATGTACGAAGAGTTAAATGAGCAAGTAAAAAAGAGTACTCAATTAGTGCAATAAAGGCTTGTCTTTAAAGTTTGGAAGTCTTATAGGCTCAAAATCTAATAGAAAATCGTAGGAGAAACGAATGGCTCGGGTCACTGTTGAAGATTGTGTAGATAAAATACCTAATCGGTTTGAATTGGTTATGCTGGCCTCACACAGAGCACGGGAGATATCTTCTGGATCCTCGATTACTGTCGATAGAGATAATGATAAAAATCCAGTCGTCGCTTTGCGAGAAATTGCCGAAGAAATGCAATCCTCTGACGAGCTTCGTGAAAGACTGATAGAATCAAATCAAACTCAAATAGAAGTTGACGAGCCTGAAGAAGACTCAATGGCAATGCTTATGGGTGGAGAGACAGATGACCCAGCCGAAGACGATATGTCTGAAGAGAAGCTTTTGAGAGCTTTAATGGCTGCGCAGGGACAGTGATACGATAAAGTCTTGCTGGGAAATGCATGTTAACGGCAGAAGCTCTCGCAGAACTAGTTTCGGACTATAATCCAAAATCCAACTCCGTAAAAATTATAGAGGCCTACAAGTACGGGCAAATTAAGCACGAAGGACAGTTTAGAAAGTCTGGGGAGCCTTATTTTACGCACCCTGTCTCTGTCGCAGAAATTTTGGCTGAGCAACGCTTAGATGATGCGACGATCATTACGGCTCTCTTGCACGATACCATTGAAGATACCGGTTCTACCAAACAAGAAATTGCCAAGCTGTTTTCACACGAGATATCTGAACTGGTTGATGGGGTAACGAAACTTACCAAAATCCAATTAAGTTCAATGGAGACCCAAGAAGCAGAAAATATTCGAAAGTTGCTAATGGCAATTGCTCAGGATATTAGAGTTATCCTAGTTAAGCTGGCTGATAGATTGCATAACATGCGTACAATCAAAGCAATGGCTCGCCAAAAACAGCAACAAAAAGCTCGAGAAACAATGGATATTTTTGCGCCTTTGGCAGGCCGAATGGGTATGCAATTTATAAGAGAGGACTTGGAAGATCTAGCATTTAAAGTTTTAAATCCAAAGGGTCGAGAGTCGATAATACGTCGATTTATAAATTTGCAAAAAGACGCAGGTGATGTAATTGAGCGAATTTCAAGCGATATGCTTGCGGAATTCAAAAAAGAAAACATTAAGGCAGAGGTTTTAGGTCGAGCAAAAAAGCCTTACTCCATGTGGCGCAAAATGCAGGAGAAAGAATTATCTTTTTCACGTCTTTCAGATATTTATGGATTTCGAATTATTTGCACCACTGAATTAGATTGCTATCGAATTCTTGGAGTAATACATCATCGGTGGAAGGCTGTTCCGGGAAGGTTTAAGGATTACATCAGTCAACCCAAATCTAATGGTTATAGATCTATTCACACAACTGTATCTGGTAGAGATGGAAAACAAGTTGAAGTTCAAATTAGGACTCGGCAAATGCATGATGTGGCTGAAAGTGGTGTAGCTGCTCACTGGTCATATCGTGACGGTGTGAGGAGTGAAAACCCATTTACCGTTGATCCAGTGCAATGGATCACGCGACTAGTAGATGAATTTGACAGTGAAGAAGATCATGAGGTTTTCCTAGAAGCCGTTAAATTAGAAATGTATGCTGACAAAGTTTTTTGCTTCTCACCAAAAGGAGATGTTCTAACTTTTCCAAGCGGTGCAACCCCAATAGATTTCGCTTATGCCATACATACAAGAATAGGAAATTCTTGTGTCGGAGCAAAAGTGGACGGTCTGCGAGTTCCACTTTGGACTAAATTAAGAAACGGTCAGTCTGTCGAAATCATAACTGCGCAGGGTCAGAATCCACAATCTACATGGCTAGATATGACTGAAACTGGTAAAGCAAAAACGGCAATTCGTAGAGCCCTTAGAGAAGCCGATAGAGAGCGCATGGTCGTTATGGGTAAAGCATTATTACAGACTGCCTTTGAACATATTGGTAAACGGGTGACCGATAAGTCACTGGAACTTGCAGCATCAAAAATGCGATTTTCGGACTATAAGGAGCTTTTAGCTCGTGTAGGAAGTACTGAAGTTAGACCAGGCCACGTTGTTCAGTTGGTTCATCCTGAGGTAACTTCTGCTGATGATTTTGATGTAGATCAAGCAAGTGCTGTAATAGGTCTGAATGAAAGCCAGTTCTTGGATCGACGGCCATGTTGTGGCCCGCTACCTGGCGAACGAATTGTAGGCATTGCGTCAGGAGGTTCGGGTGTTGCTATTCATGCGATAGATTGTCCAGCATTAGCTCGCTTTGAGGAAAAACCAGAGCTCTGGATAGATTTACATTGGCATGTGGGAAAGCATGCTGCAGTTTATCCAACAGGTATTGAGATTACCATAAGTAATGATGCAGGCGTTTTAGGCAGGGTCTGTACAATAATTGGAGAAATGGGCGCTAATATCTCTGATTTGTCCTTCGTGGATCGAAAGCCAGACTTCTACAAAATTGAGATCACTGTCGAATTGAATGGTATTGAACACTTGCATTCTTTGCTAACTAAGTTAGAGGCAGAGGGAGAGGTGGCATCTATTAAGCGATGCCGAGGTTTCAAGTTAGAAAAGATACCTGAGAAATAAAGGAATTTTATTTTGGTATTTAAGCGGCGCGATAGACGTTCAATAATTAGCATTTTTATGCGCTTTTTTTGGCCACAGGGTGGTTGGAAAAGAGCTTTTCACTATGTGCAGTACCGATTGCGCCGATTACCTGACTCTTCTCAAAAGATTTCTCGGGGTATTTGGGCTGGTTTATTCACAACTTTTACCCCTTTTTACGGTCTGCACTTTATTACTGCAGCAATCATAGCAAGGATTCTAAAGGGTAATATACTAGCTGCTTTGCTGGCAACATTTTTTGGAAACCCACTTACTTATGTTCCAATCGGTGTAATTTCCTTAAAAACAGGTCATTTTTTTCTCGGCACCGATTATGTTCCAACAGAGGAAGGTGGTAAATCAATTTTAGAGAAATTTTTGGATGCTGGCGCAGATTTACAGCAAAATATCCTAGCATCTTTTAATAGTGGCGAAACGGACTGGTCACGATTAGAAATCTTTTACCGAGAGGTATTTTTCCCATACATGATTGGTGGAATTTTACCAGGTTTAATATTGGCCTCATTGGGTTATTATCTTAGTGAACCAATTATTAGGGCCTATCAAAACCGACGAAAGGGTTTTTTGTTAAAAAAACTTCGTGCACTGAAGTCACGATCTTCTGATAAAAGTGGCGAAAAGAAATAATCGCTATACAATATTTGGTTCAACTAGGCGAAGGAAAGTTTGCAATGGGTGCTGGAAAAAATTTGCGATTAGGAGTGAATATCGACCATGTTGCTACAGTACGCAATGCCCGAGGGTCTTCTTACCCAGATCCAGTTAGAGCAGCTCTAATCTCCCAAGAAGCTGGAGCAGATGGAATAACTGCCCACCTGCGCGAAGATCGTCGCCATATTATTGACCAAGATATAGCATCAATAATTGAAGCTATTAAAATACCTTTAAACTTTGAAATGGCTGCAACTGATGAGATGCAAACAATAGCGCTAAATCATACACCACACGCCGTTTGTATTGTGCCAGAAAAGCGAGAAGAGCGAACCACTGAAGGTGGCTTGGATGTTGTCAAAGATGAATATAACCTTGCTCAATATATAACACCGCTCAGGGAAAAGGGATGTAGGGTTTCGATCTTTTTAGCTGCTGATGAAAAGCAAATAAGAGCCGCAAGTAGAATTGGAGCCCATGTTGTCGAATTACACACAGGCGCTTATTGTGATTTGCACTACGAAAATAGGTTTAAAGAGCGCGATGCTGAACTTTCTCGTTTAACGGAAATGGCGTCTCTTGCTCATAGTCTGGGCCTTGAGGTGCATGCTGGGCACGGATTAACTTTTGAAACAGTTTCTCCCATCGCTGAGTTGCCTGAGGTGGTCGAATTGAATATTGGACATTTCTTGATTGGAGAAAGCATATTTGTTGGGTTGCGAGAGGCTATTATCAAAATGCGGGAATTAATGGATAAAGCACGCTTATAATGATAATTGGAATTGGCACAGACTTGGCAAATATAGATAGAATCCAAGGTGTTTTGTCTAGGCATGGAGATCGGTTCAAGAATCGAGTATTTACGAAAACAGAGCAGGCCAAAGCATCCCGACGAAAAGATGAAGCCGGAACTTATGCAAAACGCTGGGCTGCTAAAGAAGCATGTTCTAAGGCCCTTGGTACTGGTCTAAGGATGGGAATAGCGTGGAAGGATATGTCTGTTAGTAATTTGCCGAGCGGGCAGCCGGTAATGAAGGTTACGGGTTGGGCTAAAAACCGATTGGATGAAATAACCCCTGCCGGTCATAAAGCTATTTTACATGTTTCTTTGACTGATGATCATCCATGGGCTCAAGCATATGTGGTAATTGAAGCAAGGCCTATATCTTGACAGCTCAGACAACAACGATAAGAAGAACGCTAGTAATTGGGGTAAAATGTTATGGCTAAAGCTAAAAAAAGTCTCGGCGGTTCAATTCTTGAGACAATCAAAACAATAGTTTATGCCTTAATATTGGCTGGTATATTTAGATCTCTGTTTTCCCAGCCATTTTGGATTCCATCAGGCTCTATGAAAGATACTCTCCTTATAGGAGATTTTCTTTTTGTAAACAAAATGACCTATGGATATTCTTATGCATCTTGCCCAAGTATAATAATTCCTCGGTTTGGTATTAATGTTGATGCAGAAGATTTTTGTGGTTTTGTTAAAGGGAACAACCAGCGTCTGTTTGGAGGTAAACCGAAAAGGGGTGATGTAGTGGTATTTAGGCATCCTGTCACAGGAAGGGATTATATTAAGCGTCTTATTGGATTGCCTGGAGATAAAGTTCAGATCAAAAATGGGGAAATAAGTATAAATGATCAAGCGGTTGAAACTGCCAACGCTGGAATTTTTGTTGAAACATATGCACCTCAGGGACCTTTTAGAAGTCAGCCAAGGTGCTCAAATAACCCAAGAAAATTTGGTGATGATTGTGAGAAATTGCGATTAAAGTCCACTCTGCCAGATGGTCGTTCGTTCTTTAATCTTAACACGGTTAAAGGTGAGAATATAGGTAATAGCATTTACAACGTGCCATCCGGTCACTATTTCTTTATAGGAGATAATCGCGATAATTCCTTGGATAGTAGGATTGGTCAAGTGCAGGGTGGCGTTGGTTTTGTACCTTATGAAAATTTGGTAGGAAGAGCAGATCGTGTCATGTTTTCATCAGCTGGTCGTTCCATGTTGTTTTTCTGGACTTGGAGAAGCGATCGATTTTTTAAGGCAATTCGGTGAAAAAATCTGAAGCTATTCGTTCCTTTGAGCAGCGATTAGGTTATGAGTTTTCTAATCTAAGTTTACTTGTTGAAGCTCTAACGCACTCTTCTATTGCTTCAGATTTTAGGAAAGATAATCAGAGGTTAGAATTTTTAGGTGACCGTGTGCTTGGTTTGGTAATGGCTGAAGCACTTCTAGAGATTGATCAAACAGCTCCAGAAGGAACTCTTGCGCCAAGATTTAATGCTTTGGTTCGTAAAGAGACGTGCGCTGAAGTTGCCCGACAAATAGAACTGGGAGGTGTGTTGAAAATAGGTCGGTCTGAGATGCTTTCGGGGGGGCGCAGAAAAGACGCCTTACTGGGAGACGGGATGGAGGCGGTTATTGCGGCCATCTATAAAGATGGTGGTTTTGAAGTTGCCAAGAAAATCATAATTAATTTTTGGGGTGATCGTATAAAAAATGTAAAGGGTGACGCGCGAGATGCAAAAACTATGCTTCAAGAGTGGGCGCAGGCCAGGGGCCAAAATCCTCCCAACTATGAAGTGATGTCTCGAAGTGGTCCTGATCATGCTCCTGATTTTCTTGTAAAAGCTATATTGGATTCAGGAGAAACATCTGAAGCTTTAGCTGGAAGTAAACGGCAGGCAGAACAAATGGCTGCAAAAGCACTTCTTCAGAAAATAGGAGAAGTAATTCGGTGATCCGGTCAGGCTTTGTTGCATTAATTGGTGAGCCAAATGCCGGGAAATCCACGCTTCTAAACCGGATGGTTGGTGCGAAGATCTCAATCGTAACCCATAAAGTACAAACTACCCGGACGCGCATACGTGGGGTTAGTATAGAAAATCAGTCCCAAATTATTTTTGTTGACACGCCTGGCTTATTTATACCACGCAGGCGACTAGATAGGGCAATGGTTGCTGCTGCTTGGAATGGTGCTGCTGGCTCAGACATAACTCTTTTAATGGTAGAAGCACATCTTGGTTTGACTGAAGGTGTGGAAAAAATAATTTCCTCCATTTCTGAAATTGGTATGAATGGTAAAATAGCTTTAGTCATTAACAAAATTGATAAAGTCAAAGTAAATGGTTTGCTTTCATTTAGCAAAGAAATCAATGATTGCCACCCTTTCGTGGAAACGTTTATGATCTCGGCTGAAAAGGGTAAAGGAATAAATGATTTAAGGCGTTGGCTAGCATCTAATTTGCCTGAAGGGCCGTGGCTTTATCCAGACGATCAAATATCTGATATGCCATTGAGGATGATAGCGGCAGAGATAACCCGTGAGAAATTGACGCTTAGATTGCATCAGGAACTTCCCTATCAACTCACGGTTGAGACAGAAAAATGGGAAGAGAAAACTGATAATTCTGTTCGTATTGAACAAATAATTTACTTGTCTAGATCGGGCCATAAAGGGATAGTTTTGGGCAAAAAGGGTGAAACCATAAAAGCTATTTCAATGGCGTCTAGGCTAAGTATAGAAGAGTTTCTCGGCGCTAAAGTTCATCTATTTTTAAGGCTAAAAGTCAGAGAAAAGTGGATGGAGGAAATAGAGCGCTACTCAGAAATGGGCTTAGATTTTAAAGATGGAAACGTATGAGTCGTCTGACTAGTTCATTTTGGGTTCAAGCCTATATAAAGAAATTAAATCTGATGGGAGTACCTGCCTTCGTCGTTTCGCATGGTGATGATACTGCGGGCGCCATCATCGTAAAGGTTAATAAACTCAACGGCGATGCTGTTTTATTTGAAAGATCATTTTCTTTAGACAAAAACCTAAATCAGTGGTCTAAATTTGAAAGTGGAGATGAAAAAAGACTAGATGAGTTATTATCTCGGCAACTTTCTAGAGATAGGGATCTTTGGATAGTTGAAATAGAGTCTCGAAAAGGTGATCCTTTTTTAGATGATATTTAAAGTAATTGATAATTTGTAAGTCAGCAGGACTTTTCTATGGAATGGCGTGATAAAGGAATTCTGCTGGCAACGAAGCAATTTGGAGAAACCTCGCTAATCATCGATGTTTTTACACCTGATCATGGGAAAGCAAGCGGCGTGGTCAGGGGAGGACAGTCGAAAAAGCTTAAGCCTATATTGCAGATTGGCGCTCAATTGGACTTAACTTGGAAGGCTCGATTGCAGGAACATCTAGGCTCTTTTCAAGTAGATTTGATAAGGTCAAGAACAGCAAGTGTTATGAATGACCGTCTTCTCTTAGCAGGGATGCTTTCATCAGCAACTTTGATAAACAGGTTCTTTCCAGTAGGTCAAGTTTACAAAAACTTTTATAAGAGTTCGGAGAACCTGTTTGATTTGTTGCAATTTCCTGACATATGGTTGCTTGCATATTTTAAATGGGAATTAGAGTTCTTAGAAACTTTAGGGTTTGGGTTAGACTTAAAAACGTGTGCCGTCACAGGCTCAACAGAAGATCTTGCGTTTATTTCACCAAAAACTGGGCGGGCCGTATCCCAAGCTGCAGCAGGTGAGTGGTCATCTAGATTGCTACCTTTTCCAGTTGCAGCAAACGGTGATGTAAACTCAATGCACGATATCTTAGAAGGGCTCAGGATATCACAATTTTTCCTTGAAAAGAAAGTGTTGGGTACGTTTGGTATGGAACATTTACCAGCAGCACGTGCTCGTTTCATTTCTTCCTTGGAAAGAAAGATAAAAAATTAGGTTTATTATCTGAAAATTTAAATAAAATCCCTCTGGACAGTGGAGGCGTGACGCCCTAGTACTATCGCACCCAAAGCTTCATGCTTTTCCAGGCCCGGGTAGCTCAGGGGTAGAGCAGTGGACTGAAAATCCTCGTGTCGGTGGTTCAAATCCGCCCCCGGGCACCACGGAATCTAGATTAAATTAGGTAGTTTAAAATTACGCAACGAATTTTCTCTTTACGTTTTAATATTGTGCTATTTTGAATTGAGAAAAATAGGGAGAAGTTAATATGTCAGTAAGATGTCTGTTTTTGGTAAATATACCCCTGAAAGCATCAAAGGTATCATGGGCGGATCAGATCGTATGGCAGCTGTAAAGGCTGTTGTTGAGGCTGCAGGGGGAACTGTAAACCTGGTAAGTTTCACGCGCGGTGCTTACGATGTGGTTGTAGACATGAATTTACCTAGCCAAGAAATGATGATGGGTGCGATGGCAACAGTCGAGGCATCAGGTTCAATGTCAGAGACAATGTATCTAGAGTGTGTTGATGGTGATCCAATTTGGGATGCTGCAAGATCAATTGCGACTGCTTACAAGCCAGCAAACGCGTAACTTTCATGAAACTTTGTTAGAAAGTTAGAAACGTGGACATAGTTCAATAGTTTCTGCTCATAAAAGCAAGTTCAATGATCTGATTAAGAATAATTTATCACTCAGTAGTGAGAGGCTTTACTTGGTCTTTTTAATCACTATTATTTCTTTGTTAATTTTATAGGGCACTCGTTTTTAATAGCGGCCAAATAAAGGAACTAAAATGACCAATTTACCCATTATTGAAAAAGCAAAAGACGAATTGACTGCTATTTTTAAAGATCTGCACCAAAACCCTGAATTAGGTTTTGCTGAGCATCGTACGGCTGGTATTGTCACTGAAAAACTCAAGGAATATGGTGTAGACGAGGTGCATACTGGAATCGCCGGTACCGGAGTGGTAGGTATAATTAAGAGTGGTGAAGGGTCACGAAGAGTGGGACTGCGTGCTGATATGGACGCGCTACCAATAGATGAATTAACAAATCTTGATTACACCTCCAGAACTCCTGGCGTGATGCATGCTTGTGGTCATGATGGGCACACCACCATGTTATTGGGGGCGGCTAAACATTTGGCAAAAACACGTAATTTCAACGGGATAGTTGTACTTATATTTCAACCCGCTGAAGAAGGGTTGGGAGGCGCGCGCGGTATGCTTGCTGACGGGCTCTTTGAACAGTTTCCCTGTGATGAAATCTATGGCATGCACAATTCCCCTAATGGAAAGCCTGGTAAAGTCAGCATCTGTAAAGGAACGGCAATGGCGGGTGCTGCCTTTTTTGACATTACTGTGCAGGGAAAAGGGAGCCATGCCGCGATGCCCCATCAATCGCGTGACCCATTAATAATCGCTTCTGACTTGGTAGGGAGCATGCAAACAATATTATCGCGCAACGTTCCACCTTTGGACACCTGCGTTTTATCGATAACACAAATTCATTCAGGTTCTGCTTATAATGTAGTACCGGATACAGCGAGCATGGCAGGTACAATTCGATACTTTAAGCAAGATGTTTGTGATTTAGCTGAAGAGCGTATGCGAGAATTGTGTGCAGGTTTTGCTACAGCTTATGGTGTAGAGATCAAAATAGATGTCCGTAATACTTTTGATGTGTTGATGAATGATCCAACGCTTTCTGATGCTTACCTTGAGGCTGCAGAAGACATTG
>NZGN01000012.1:0-9319 GCA_002691045.1 Marinovum sp. | reverse complement strand
TTCACCGAAGAAAAGCCAGAGGCTGATTTAGAGAAACATTTTACGGAATACTTTAATCAAGAATCTTCGAGTGAGGTCTCAATTTATTGCGAGCCAAGTGTCTCTGACTTGAAATTCAGTGAGACTTGTCAGTTTGAGCGTATCGGTTACTTCTGTCGTGATAAGGTGAAAGAGGATGAGTTAGGGGGTCTCTTTTTCAATCAAACGATCTCGCTTAAAGACTCTTTTAAGAGCCTTTAAGTCATTGTTTGATAGATATTAAGGAAATTTGTTCAATTTCTTTTGTGTTTCTTTTTAGTGCTTACGGGCGTGCTAGAATTTAAAAGTCTTCACCTGATTGTAACAATCCCTCCTCATTTCTGTAACATTGCTAGTGCATAGTGGTTGGGTAATGTTTATCCTAACAAGTACTCGTATCAGCATTCAGTTATTGTGTGCTCTCATATCGTTTTGTGCGATATGTTTTAATCTACATGGTATAAAAATAACCATTTCAGAAGACGTTGCAGACGCAATCAAAGCAGTTGAAGCGGCCGAGATTGAACAGCAAGAATTGGAAAAGCAGGTTGAATCAAAGAATTCATCGCTGACTAATGAATTCGAAGGACTTTCAAATGAATTATCAGTGTCTTCAACCGATGTTTACATGGGTTTGGATTCATTAGAAGCCGAGGGAGGTCAAATTGTCGGGCAAGTTTTTGATAAAGAAACTAGAGAAACTTTAAGTGGCGTTGTCATTTTAATTGAGGATACAGATTTTGCTACGATTAGTGACTCTCAAGGACGTTTTAATTTTGGTGGTGTCACTCAGGGTTTATATGTACTGACTTTCTTTAAAGATGGTTATTTGCAAGCTAAAGTCACAGATACAGCCGTTTCTAATCAAGAAACGGCTGTATTAAATTTCGCGATGCCACGTAGACCCATTGAAATTTCTGATGAGGTTTTCCAATTACAAGACTTTGTTGTGACGGCAAAGGAAGCGAATGAATTTGCTCTCAATTTAGAAATCATCATGTCTTCTGAATCGACATTGAGTATAATGAGCTCTGAAGATTTTTCTAAGTATGCAACTTCTGATATAGGTGATGCCGTAAAGCGTGTCTCAGGAGTAACAGTTGAAGGTGGAAAATATGCTTCCATTCGAGGACTCTCTGATCGTTATGTTTCAACGACACTTAATGGACTTCCCATAGCAAGCCCAGATCCAGATCGCTTAGCGGTACAATTAGATCTTTTTCCAACAAGTTTATTTAATTCGGTTCAAGTTTTTAAAACATATTCTGTTGAGAGAGTGAGTAATGCAACTGGAGCTATCAACTTAATCACAAAACCGATTCCCGAAGAGCCGTTTTTAAAAATTTCAATCGGCACTAAAGTAAATTCAAATGTTAAAGACGGAAAATTTCTTAAAAATAATCGTGTCAATGATAACGATAAATATGCAGATGGGGCTAAAGATAGACAAATACCATTTGATCAAATACCCCAAACAGCTCCACTTTGGCGAATCTCATTTGCGATGCCTGATTATGCTTCGAGTATTTATATAACCCAAGAGCAGTTTGATCAGGCAATTATCGTTTTGGAGACCTACAAAGATCTTCTAGGTAGATCAAATCACAATTATCTTGGTGATATAAATAAATTTGGAAAAAGTTTCAAAATAGATTTTGGAAATAAACATGTCCTTAGTCCTACTTTAGAATTTGGATATACGGGAGGTCTTAATTATTCTTCATCTGCGTCTCATAAGGAAGGCCTGTATTTCAAAGCAGCAACTGCTGAATCCGATTCTTTGTCTCATCCATTAACCACCGAGAATTTCACCGATCCTGGTAAAGCAACTTTATATCATAAAGCTCACAAAACCACATCCGATTTAGAATATGTATTGAGTGCTGGACTAATGTTGGGCTTTAAAATTAACGAGGTTCATCAAGTGAATTTCAATTATTTAAATTTGAATACAGCTTTAGATAGAAGAGTACGAGTGGATGCTTCTCAGCCAGATTACGGAAATATTTTGAGCGCACAACACACTTCATTTAGATCTGATGGTGATCCACAAAATTACACGGGACCATTTCCTATTTGGGTGCCGGCTGACCCTTTATTAAATTCTAGTAATCAGAATTTGGATTACCAAATAAATGAATCAATACATTATATAGAAAGAGATCTGGTTTCTAAGCAGGTAATAGGTAAAAGTTTATTTGATGTTAAAAATGGTTCACTAGAATTCAATTGGGGATTGGGCGAAGATTATTCNGCNCAAGATGAGCCTGGATTCACTCAAACTAGGGCTATTGTTATTTCAGAAAATAACGATTTAACCGTTTCAACTAGGTCAAACTCTCCAGGAATTCCAACTCCTCAGCATATTATCTGGAGATATATTTCTGAGGATAAATCCAACAACGCTTTATCATTCAAGTTTAGTAACAAAAAAGATAGTAATTTTAAAACTGAGGCAATGTTCGGATATGCTTCGACGGATACATTTCGAGTCTCCAAAGACTCTTATGTCAGTATTTCGGGACCCACTATAGATAGTAATAATCTTAGAGAATTGGCATACATTCAAGCATCAGACGACCCGGGAGCACCTTTGCAAGGACTCGATGATTTAACTCCAATTGCCATAACGGAAGCTGCGTATATTAATCTCAACAGCGAGTCAGAAGGATCATTCGTTTCAATAGATCAAGAATTACCGTATAGCTTTAGGGTTATAACTGGCATTAGAAATGAAACGGTTAAATCAAAAGTTATGGCTATTGATAATGATGGAGATGGTCAAATTCTAAGGCTTAGAGGAGCTGGCCCAGATAGTCCGATTCAAGTTTCCACAAGTGGTGGATACGAATATGATAAGAAGCTTCCCTCTTACTCTCTTTTATGGAAGAATAGAAATGAAAATTTAGTTTTACGTTTTTCTAAAAGTGAGACGGTTGCTTACCCTTCAGCTAGAGAAATATCTCCTTATGCTACTGCGACTTTTGCTGGTTCCGATATTGATATAGGTAATCCAGACTTAGTTCCTTCAAATGTTGATAATATTGATTTCGGCTTCACTTTGAAAAATGATAATGATGGTTCAATTACTTTGAATTTCTTTAAAAAGGTAGTTGATAACCGAATAGAACGAATCAAAGGGATAGGTAATGGGCTAAAATCACCGGAGCAATTAGCAAATGAGGAGGGGATGGATTTAGAGGATCCAGATCTCATTCTTCCCACCCCAAACCCACTTGAATTAAATGATTATAATTATTTTGCCTACAGCCAGAATTTATCTGCAGGACTATATACTTGGTATAACAATCCTGCTGATGGAGTAATTAAAGGTGTAGAACTTGAGCTTAATAAGGACCTGACTCAATTCGGGCTAAATAACTTTTCTATTAATTTNAATTGTACGTATATTGATGGAAAAATCAAAAGAATGCCAATCGAAGTGGCGGCTAAAATAAAAACAGGAGTATTCAGCGTAGAACAAGATTCTGAATTAATAAAAGAATATTCTACCAGAAGAATAATGCAACAACCTAAAGCTTTGGCCAATCTTGATGTAACATATGATAACCCGAACATTGGCATTAAGACTTCTTTGATTTATAACTACACAAGTGACATTTTAAGGGGAACCTCTCTGGCATCCTCTTATGATTATTTTGACGATTCCTATAGATCTCTTGATTTTGTTTTCAGTAAGAAATTTAAGGATAATTTAACACTAAAATTTGCCGCAAAAAATATCACAAATCCTTTAATAACAACATCATATAGAGGTATTGGAGAGAATTTTGAGCAGGTTGATATTACCAGAGAAGATTACTTTAAGGGTAGAACATATTCACTGAGCATTGGATATGAATTTTAAGTTTTTTTCACAAAACGCATCTCTTTACCTAATTGTAACAATTTCTCCTTATTGATGTAACATCAGTAGGTTACTTTAAAGTCCTTATTTATATACTAATATGAAAAAATTAATATTCTCTACACTATCAGTTGCTCTTGCATCATCATTATTTGCTGGCGTAAGTTCATCTACCAACGCATCTGGATTTTACGAAATCACAGATTCTATTACATCCGATACTCTTTTAGATTCGTCTAAAGAATATCTTTTGACAAACACTGTTTACGTTGAAGGTGCAGTATTAACAATTCCAGCTGGAACTGTTATTCGTGCACGACAAGGCGTTCGCGCTGCAGACGGACTCAGTAATCTACAAGATCCTGGTTCACTCGTTATCACCAAAACTGGTGAAATTAATGCAGTAGGAACTCCTGCTTCACCTATCATCTTTACTTATGAGTTTGATGCAGATCCAGTTAACAATCCAACAACTCCAATGACACAAGATGCTAACCGCACTCTAAACACTGGTTTTTGGGGTGGTATCATTATCTTAGGAAATGCTCCTACAAATAATGATGAATCTGCTTCTAATTCACTTAAAACACCAGGTACTGATTCTATTGAAGGTATTGCTGAGCCAAATCCTGATGATGTTTCTCCTGATTTAAGAGGAATGTACGGAGGTCAAGATCCACACGATAGCAGCGGTATCATGAAATATGTTTCTATCCGTAATGGTGGTTTCAAAATTGGTGCAGACAACGAAATCAACGGTCTTACTATGGGCGGTGTTGGTGACGGTACAGTCTTAGAATATATCGAAGTTGTTGCTGGACAAGATGACGGATTTGAGTGGTTCGGAGGAACAGTTAATTCAAAATATCTTTTATCTGCGTATAATAACGATGACTCTTTTGACTACGACCAAGGTTTCTGCGGACAAGGCCAGTTCTGGGCAACTGTCCAATGTGACAATGGTGTTGATGGAGACAAAGGTGGCGAATTTGATGGTGATGACCAAGCNGGCGCACTTCCAAGAGCTGTCCCAGCAATTTACAACATGACTGTAATTGGCGGTAATAATGGTCAAATCGACTATGATAAAGATGCAGGTGGTTACCTTTACAATTCAATTTCTGTTGATGCTTCAACTGTAATGGACATAAACGGCACTTCTGCAGCAATGCAAACAGCGGGTCTTCTTAAGATAGACAACAATGTATGGTGTGCTGATTCATCTGATNCTACAGGCGGTACAGCAGTATTCCAAGGAACTGCGCCTGCTGGTACTAACAATGTAACAGCCAATCCTTATATGGGTGGTGCTTCATACTTGAACCTATCAACACTCGCACGTGATGCTCAAAATGGTGTTACATGGAAGCCATCTCAGGTTTCANCAGTTGTTTCAAACTTAGCTCCTTACACTGGTAATTTCTTTACTGCTGTTACATACAAAGGTGCTTTCGACCCAGTTGCTACAGCATGGACAGCAGGTTGGACTGTAGGTTCACAACTTGGTTACTTTGTAGAGTAATTTAATTTTCAATAAATATAAAACTAATATGAAATTATTNATTACATTAATCGCATCATTCAGCTTACTTGTAAGTNTAAATGCTCAGTCATTTCTTGCAGGGTGGGACTTCGATGGTGTTAGCTCAGTAGCAACATCTCATACTTCTAATTGGGGAACTGAAAGTTCAACTCTTAGTTATGATCACGCAGGTGTTAATATTCCAGTTAAATTCTCTTCTGATTATCAGATCAGTGGTTCTTATGATTCCTCAGTTGTTGGAATCAACTTTAATCTAGGAACTGATTCAATAACTGGGTATAGTAGTTTTGCAGGAAACAANCTTCCAAGTGTTGCTCAACAAGGTATTAACTTTGTAGGGCCTGGTACAGTCACTATCGATTGGGGTTCAGCTTTGGCTGACACCGGGACTGTGAGTTACGCTAAGTTACAAAGCGGTACTTGGACCACTGAAACAGTGTCTGTANATGCTGGCGAATCTAGTTATGCTTTCTCTGCTAACGGTTTCGGTATCGATAACATTCAAGTGATTGGTACAGTCGTTCCTGAGCCTTCTACTTATGCGCTTATTTTAGGCTTTGCTGCGTTCTTGTTAGGAGCAATGCGTAATCGTAAATAACTATAGTTATANATGATTGCATTCAACCTCCTCCTTTTTAAGGAGGGGGTTGTTTTTTTACTATGAAAATAATTAAAATTTTATTCTTATTATCTGTTAGCTCGTGTCTTTTTTCCGAGCTTTTAGAATCCGATTTGATCTATGTTCCTTATTATGCGAACTTGACTGAATCTTTGGAAATTTCTAACAATACCATTAAAGCTGGGACTCGATTTATTGTCATACGAATTGAAGAAGAAAAAGTGCTCGGGAATTTTTCTAGAAAAGGTATCCACGAACTAACCCTTTCCCAAACAAATATCCAAGATTTAGTTTCTGAGCAAAAACAATTAGGGGAGTCTTCTTCGAGGATCGCCTTTTTCATTGGAAACAAGCTCGTTTCTGGTGAAAGTAATTGGAAGCATCTTATTCATGCTGATGAAGTAAAGCAATATGATGAATGGGTCATCTTATATGCTCCATCTAGTGGCATTGGTATAGAGCAATCGCTTACAGATTTTAATGAATCATACGAAAGGGCTAAAATAAAGAGTCCTCAAACTATATTTGTATATATTGATACTGAAGGTAATAAAAAGATATTAGATCAGTTAGGATATGACTTAGGTCTATCGCTCGCAACTTTGCCTTGGTATTTATCCAAAGGTTATGTAAAGGGCCTAGGGCATTTAAATGAAGGCGATGAGCTACCCGCTATTGCTGTTGTGAAGTCAACTAATAATATTAAGTCAATCTATNTTGGTGCTGACTCGGTCCAGCAATACCTATCAGTAAGTGACAATTAATTCCCAGTTTCAATCTGAGATTCTAAGTAAACACTCGAATGAATGGTTGTTTTGACTTTTGTTTTTTGCGTTCTTCCACCCAAGGAAAAAGATTTCTCGGTGCGATCTGATAAATCATCATTTATTTGCTTCTCTAGATAAGTATTTTCTATAGGGGTTAATGAAAAGGTCTGTATCCTGTTATCTGCTGATGTCCTTAATAATTTATAATTTACAGCATCTTTATTAGGTAATTTACTATATTCTTGTTGTTTAAAGGCTTGGATCTCAGCAGTAGATGGTAGCGTGTTCTCTAATTCGACATTCTGTGATGGCTTATTAATGGTTATTTGGACCGGCCTTTCATTTGATTTGATTATAGGTACTTGGAAGTTTTTACCTTCTTTGGAAAGATAAACGGTAGAATTGTCTGTATCATATTTTAAAAAAGTATATCCATTATAAGTTCTACCAGAGCTGATCCAAAACCGTCTCTTTAATGCAGGATCATAGACGCTAAATTTAAAATTTCCATTCAAGTTGAGAATACTAGAAATCACTAGATTTGATTCTATTTTATTCAAATTACTTGTCGCGTCACTGGTACTAGAAAATGATACAAAGTGAAATTGGAATAAACTAAAAACAAAAAAAGCGTTGATTAGGACCTTCATATAATTCCGTTTTTCTAATAAATTTCGAATCTTCAAATTAGAGTTTATAAAGTTTTATCAGATGCTTCGAAGAAAGAGGAAGTCAGTCCTACATTTGTACTTAATTTGTTAAGAAATAATTCTGCCTTCATTGCCTCTGTTGATATTTTGATTTTTCTTGGATACTTTAACCTACCATTAGAAATAGTATCTTCAAGAAAGACATTTGTTTCATTCATATAATCATTTATACTATACTGCGTTACAGCTTTGGAAGCTTTATCAATAGAGAATTTATAAATATTTCTGTTGATTAAGTGAAGCAGTTCAATTTCCACAGTTTCTGAGTTTAGATTTGATTTGTTGATTACCTGCAAACTATTATTTTCGATCATTAATAGATGCATTAGCTTTGGCATGATATGCAAATCTTCTTTTAGATTGAAAATTGGATCTATCATTTGTGAGTTGTTTTCAGCATTTTCAATAAAACAATGAACTTTGGATCCGTTCATTATTTGAGTTACTTTGGGGTAGCTTTGTTTTAATTCTTGGATGGTAACTTTGATTTTGTCTGGAAATTTTTTATATATGCTTAATTTATAGGACGTGTCTTCAAAGATAATGTTACCATCTAATTTTACGCTAGTGACCTGTTTCCAGTCCCGATATGACCCCATCTGATCGAAATAATCGATGAGAATATTTTTATTAATTTCATCTGAAAACAAGTTATCTAAAGCTCTATCGATACTGTTAGTGTAATATCCCAATAACCCATCAAAGGACAGTAAGGTGAATAATAAATAAAAGAAGTATCGAAATTGCACATCTCATCATAGTGATAAAGTGTTACAATTAAGCGGAACTAACGTTACATTTGAGTAAAGCTGTATGACTACAATTTCGATGGATTTTTTATCTTACTGTTTTCGGGCGGCACGTTCTACTCGATCTTTATAATCCTTTAAATTCCTATCTGAACTTATACGTAGCGCACGATTAAGTAAAGGAAGCGCTTCATCATATTGTTTATTATTGACCAAAGTTTGTGCATGAGCCACTAAAGCAGGGCGTTCAAATTTACGAATTTTTTGAGCCTGTTCAAATCGTGTAATTGCTTCAGAAAGTTTTCCTTGATCCGCATAGTATTTAGCGAGTTCTATTATGGCTTCGCCATTGAGCAAATCTCGTTCAATAATCTGAACAAGTAATTTGGCTGCTAAATCATCTTGGCCTTTTGCACGAGCAATTTTTGCCTCATAAGTCAGTAACTCTAAGTCAGCGGCATCATCCATGGTATCTGAAAAATCATTCCGTATTTTAGTAATTATTGTTTCTGCTTGGTCATAATTAACCGTAAGGGTCAGGACTTTTGCAGATTTGAGTAATATATTTAAGTCTGAATCTTCAGCTAGTTCTGCGGCTAAAAGATATGCATTGAGTGCGAGATCAGGCATTTCGTTATTCATGTAAATATCACCGAGTAGGCTGAGCGTTTGAATGTCGGCTTTTTCTAGGCGTTGTACGATTTCTAAATTCCGTGCTGCCTTTAAACTTTCATCTAAACCAAGATAGGCATTACTTTGTAAAATCCAGTAATCGGTGTTGTTAGGATCATCGGCAATTAAACTTTCAAATATGGCTACTGCATCAGAATATTGTCCCATTTCTAAAAGACACCGTGCAAGGCCTAGTTTCCAGTCAACTGTTTCTGGCTGCATGAGGATCTCTTGTCGGTAAGCAGCCTCTGCTGGATAGTAATTTTCTTGAGTTAGATAGCTAAAGGCGAGAAGTCCATAGGCTCGACCGTCCACGTCACCCAGTTCCATCGATTTTGAAATTGAATTAATAGCAGAGACATAATCGCCACTA
>NZGN01000083.1:0-13906 GCA_002691045.1 Marinovum sp. | reverse complement strand
GGCGCCTTCCTGAGCGGCTCCACTTTCTGCAGAAGGAACAAAAAAGTTTTCTCCAACCGGTGTTAATCCTCGTGGGTTGCTAAAATTTGCTAATGATATTTGTCCTACCTCTTGCGCAATGTCATTTCCTGGTGTCGTGACACTTACAATGCCTGTGCTAGAAATGTTTATGCTTGTTGCATCAGCCGGAACCTGAATTTGTGGCTGCAGGACATATCCGCTTGTAGTGGTCAAAACACCTTCCGCATTACGAGAAAGGATACCAGATCGTGTGTAACCAACCCTGCCGTCTGGAAGTAAGGCTTGGAAGAAACCCTGACCATCTATTGCCAAGTCCAATGAGTTATCCGTGTTTACAAGTCCACCTTGTGTAAAAAGTTTTTGGGTACTTACAACTTTTACACCTGTTCCTACTGCTAATGGTGAAGTAAGAGCCGTATCGTCTGCTGTTTGCGCACCAGCTGTTTTAACTATTTGATAGAATAGTGTTTCAAAATTTGCGCGATCACGTTTGAAACCAGTTGTATTAACGTTGGCCAGATTGTTAGCAATTACTTGCATCTTATATTGTTGAGCCGTTAGCCCTGTTTTGGCTACATGCATTGCAGATGTTGACATTTTTTTGCCCTTCTTGGTTTTAATTTAAAGAGCAAAGACTATGCCAAATTGGCTTTTATGTTGGCAGGCTCATTAATTTAGCTCCAGCACTGTCAAGATCGCTGGCTTTTTTGATCAGTTTCACATTTATTTCAAACTGTCGTTGCATATCGATATTTCGAATAAGTTCTTCGATGGCGCTTACATTAGACGCCTCTAAATAACCCTGCCCAAACCTAGCCGTTTGATCAGGAGCTGGCACCGTGCCATCTTCTTTCCTGATATTACCATCTAAACTTTTTACGAGTTGCTCTAACTCACTAGAAGTTGATCCAACAAATCCAACACTGGTAAGTTCTCCGTCTGGTGCTCCAGTTTGCTGAACCAGAATTTCACCGATATCAGTTATACTCATTGACGTGAAATTAGGTAATTCTATGGGTTCTAAACCATCTGACAAAATCAGATCACCAACTCCATTGACGAGTTGGTTTAGTGAATTAATTCCAAAATCACCACGCCTTGACAGAGCAACCTCGCCATTTGCAGGCTGAATGTAAAAGAAACCTTGATTGAGCACTGCGACATCAGTTTCAATACCAGTATTTTGCAAGCTTCCTGGCTGCTGCGAAAATAGTCTGCGTTCTGTTTCTAGAGGGAGAACCTTAGCGGAGGCCTTTTCCATTTCCTTGAGGAAGCCCGCATTTCCTTCATTTGGTAAATCTCTACGAAATCCTGGAACGTTTATGTTGGCTAAGTTATGGGCAAGATCAAATTTATTGTCTTGCATTTGCCTGAGAGCGCTTAAAGCTGTCTGCGCGAGCCTATCCATAACTTAGCCTAATTCACTTAAATTTAACTGCGAATATTAATTATTGTTTGGGTCATGCTAGTCGAAGTCTCAATTGCCTTCGCTGCTGCTTGATAATTACGCTGCGAAGTGATCAAATTTACCAACTCTTCTGTAATATCGACATTCGATCGCTCAAGCGAGCCAGACAATATTTGACCATAACCATCTTCAGCTGCTTCACCTAATTCAGGATCACCACTCGCAGCTGTCGATATAAAAGTGGAATTACCAATTTGCTTTAATCCACTTTCACTAGCAAAACTTGCAAGCATAATTTTACCCAATGTTAAATTCTGTCCATTAGAGTAACCAGCCCTGATATTACCATAGTTATCTATTTCAAGGTTGGTTAATCTGCCTGCTGAATACCCATCCTGGCTTACACCGCTTGCAGAAAAAGGCTGATCAAATTGTGTTGCACCGTTGAAATCTAGTGTCAAACTTGTCAAACTTGGATCACCCTCATAAGTGACAGTTGTAATTGGGCTTACAAGTCGTCCATCCAAATCAAAGGTAAGCTCGCCTTCGTCCAGGTAGAGAGGGTAAAAGTCCTCAACCATGTTATCAGCAAAGTCTTGTGAATTTGCGGTTATTTCACCTTGAGGGGAAATATATAGTGGACGACCTAACTCATCAGTTGCCTGAACTGGCTGCCTGACGGACGTTGTTTCACCAAGCCCAAGAGGTATATCCTTCAATCCAAAACGCAATGCTCCATTAACGGCAATTGTGGTGCCTTCACCCGAAGTTGCAGTCGTAAAACTAAAGCTATTAGTATCAGCGTTGTAATCAACTGTAACGCCACCAACAGATTGTCCTGAAACTGGGTTTTTCATCGCGTTAATTCGATCTTGAAGTGCTGCCGCAAGTGTATCGCCCTTATAGTTTCCTTCTGGAATAGTTACCGAAGCACTTACACCACCTACAACCACGTTGAAGATATTCTCTCCTGCTTGTGAGGTTACTGTGAAGGCCTTGGTCATATCCATAAGAGCCTCGTACCCNANTGCANNTGCAGGTGTNGAGACAAGTCCAGAAGGTTCGGTATAACCCTCAACACCNTCTCTTGGNAAACCCATGATCTGATTGCTGCCTCGTCCGATTTTATTAAATGCATAATCGGCAGTATCGGTTGTATCAACAGCNCCCGATTCTAGAAGNTTATACCGTCCNACNGCAACACTTGAGGCATTTTGGGCAGTATCAACACCNACNACAGAACCTGCNTCAATAGCTTCTCCTGTAGTACCGCTCGAAATATTAAANACGTTATTTACAGTATCAAACTCGACTTCCATACCNNAACGCTTNTTTTCTTGTCTTATTTCCGGGCCATCGTTNACAAAAGCGTCGCCTAGTAATAANCCACCNGTTTGNAGGTTCACTTCTGGGCTTTCACCAAGAGCCGGTATTCCCAATCCNTTTTTACCNGAGTCCAACTTCTTGCTGTACACAGTGAAAGTATCAAAACCGACACCAGTACCCTTACCAAGCTGNGCGTTCACACCGTCAAAGGTCAATCGCTGGTTTGCTTCATCATAACCAATTTTCACAGCAGGGTCTCTNTCATCNACCCAATTCATTGTNTCCGTTACGGCGTCTAATCCGTAAGCTGCTAAGGCAGTGGCATTGTCTGCAAAAGAAGCANCAGCTGTGCCNTCAGCNGAAGTCCAGTTGGCAAATGCTGCAGCTTCGTTTGNNGANTCTCGTTTTGCAGACTCACCAATTTCTCGAACAACTATTTTGTTAGAGTAGTAGACCTCATCTACACCTTCAACTANATCGGAAGTATCTTCAAAGAAAGCCTCGATATGANCAGAAGGTTTTGCCAAAATTTTAATAGCATCTTGACCNGCTGGNAAAGCGCCGCCAACNACTNTGTGATCAAGGATAAAAACAGTGTCTGCTCCATCATCTGAAAAAGACTTAATAGCTANTTCGTTGGAACCAACCTGCTCAATAAANTCAGTAGATGTNCCGTTTGCAGTTANATCATTCTGTTGAAATCGAAAAACNTCAAGATTNTCGGTGATAACACCTTTAATNGTTACTCTNAGGTAGCCNTCAGGATCAACNTCCATAGCTTCAATCTCATTAGCAGCNGCACCCNCNCCAATTCCACCAGCAGGTTGTGTAAATAGNCTATCATATGCCTTAATATCTGGNTTATTGCTTACATTGGAATAACCAATATACCTTGCTGTCGTNACTCCACCGTTNGTGTGATCCACNGAAATGACATCATAATTGGCTGGAGCCGGAGTAATTGTNANAGGATCATNANCAATCACNCTTTTAAATAGTTTACCATCTGCGCCAATATTGCCCACTTTGGTNGTATCAACNCCAGTCCCATCTTGNATGTATTCATTCAACTCAGNGTTGATACGCATTTGAGCATGNGTNAGAAATTCNTTCATTCTCATTCCATCTTCTGGCGTANTNGTAACGATTGTGTCTTCATGTAAATCNATNGAGATTGGACTAGGCAANCCAGTTGANTTACCATCGCCTGANGATTGTTTNAAATCAATNGTGAAAGTACTGTCCACATCCTCTGTTAATTGAACCTTTTTATCNTCACCAAATGCNTCTCTNANGGCAACCTCAACAACNTNAGCAAGCTGTTCACCATCATATGTTCCTGGTGGAATATCTATTGAGACNGGNCCACTATNNTCGACATCNACNAGTANAAAGTCCTTACCCCAAAAAGTTCCTGGCACTAGAGGNTCAACATCNNNAAGTGTNTGATATTCCATAGTTCTTCTAAACTGCATTGGNTCTGTNACGACTTCAATCGTACGCCCATCGCCTAAGTAAGACTCCAAGCCTAAACCNGTTAGCATTGCAGGCGTTGATTTTTGCGCNTCNCCCAGATCATCAGCCCTATATAATGGGGANCCNTTACCCTCTAAAATATAGGCAGGATCTTCNGGTGTCGTTGTCNTTTGNCCAAATTTATCGATAAACTGAGCAGTCCCTTTTGTATCNGTTGCNCGAGTTAAAGTTGGTAANATTTCNGTTCCATCAACAAACATTTTTGTGTCATATTTATAAGTNGGATTAGTTGCTGAAGGGTCCTGTGTTTTNATGTAAAAAACAGTTGCTGACTTTGGATTTCCACCATTATCAAAAATCGTAACAGAAGACGATGCAGAATATGTCTTTGCATCATTTGGGTCAAACTCCACATCAGCTGCTATAATCTGAGCATCAGAAGGTAAATTCACACCCATTTTAATGTTGTTAGTTGCTTGAGGCTCTCCAAAATTTGACGCCAGTTGCATTTTAGTTGCACCCTGAAGCGTTTTGTCCGAAACAGCTCCCGCATCATCAACAGGATAACCCAGTAAAAATTGACCGTTACTATCGACGATNTAACCGGCATCATTTACTTCAAAGGCACCATTTCGCGAGAACACAGTCTGACCNGCATTTCCACCACCCTGCATAACAAAGAAACCCTGCCCAGATATTGCCATATCAAGAGTATTTGTAGACTGACTAATATTACCCTGNGAGAANTGTTGCTTGATAGANTTNGTNGCGGTACCTGCACCNACAGAATTTGTTTGNAGCGGGGTCGNACCAAANATGTCACCAAATTCAGTACGACTTTTTTTAAAGCCACTNGAACCCACNTTCGCAATNTTATTCGAAGTGGTTGATATATCTGTTTGCGCGCCTTTCAAGCCGGTCAATGCTGTNTAAAAAGACATTTTTAACTCCTGTTACGGTCTATTATTTCTGTGTTTGTTGCAATTTCTGTGCCAANNTTTTGAGGCTTTTATCTAAAGTTAACAGCTGAAGACACATCAATATCTCCATAATCTTCTACGTTGAGTAGAACCTGTTTTGTTTCACCTGTCCCAACCGAAGCTGAGATAACTTTTGAATAAATTGAGGGGCTCAATTGCTCTGGGCCATTACCAGTATCAATAAGCGCTTCTATCTTAATACGTTTGTTTTTATCTAAGATTTCTTGTGGTATATTTGCCCAAGAAAAACCTACCAAGCCATCGCCTAGCGAACCGAGATCCTCTGAATGAAGTTCCTCGTTAGTTTCAGCATCAAAATAAGTTAATTTGGTAAACAGGGTCTGCTCAGGGAGATCAAGCACTCCATGAAGTTCCCCGTCTTCATTTGGCCTTCCAAAATTACCGGGAACAAGTACCGAGTGTCCCAGTAAATTTGATGCTGTAGAAATTCTAGCTTGATCAAATTCTTCTACTAGTTTGCCTATGGAATTATTCATTTCCTGGATACCAGTAACAGTTGAAAACTGGGCCATTTGCGCGATAAAGTCACCATTGTCCATTGGCGCAAATGGATCTTGGTTTTGAAGCTGCGTCGTCATGAGTTTTAAAAAATCTGACTGACCCAGAGTATCACTTGAAGCTTTCTGAGCCTCACTTTGCTTAGTAATTCCTAATTTTTCAAATAGTGCTGCTTGTGCACTGTTGGGATCAATTGTACTCATGATTTCTCCTATTTGCCCATGCTAATGGTACGCATCATCAGTCCACGGAGTGTGCTGACAACTTCGACATTATTTTCGTACTGTCGAGACGCTTCTAACATCTCAACCATTTCTTCTTCAGAATTCACTGCGGCCATGTAGATATAGCCGTCTTTATCAGCTTTCGGATGACCAGGTTGATAGACTTTTTCAGGTTCTCTATCGACTGAAACAATATCAACAACATCAACAGATGCTACACCACTTTTTTCAAGATCATCAGCATAGAGTGTGCTGAAAACAGGTTTTATAGCTCTGTATGCATCAGCCTCAGAGGAGGCCACTGAACGCGCATTGGCAAGGTTACTCGCAACGGTATTCAATCTTACCATTTGAGCTGACATGCCTCGGGCTGCTACATCAAAAATATTTTTTAGATCGCTCATATTATTCGCCCTTAATAGCAGACATTAATCCAGCTATTTTCCTATTCAAAAATTCTAAGGAAGATTGATAACGCATAACATTTTCAGAAAATTGCATCTGTTCCACGTGTAGTTCAACTGTATTACCATCTTTCGACGGAGTTATGTTTTGACGAAACTTTACTCCTTGCTCATTGGGTCCGATGCTGGTTTCGAAATGTCTGGCATTTTTAATGCTGACATTCCCAAAACCCATTCGCGAATTCAGCAATTCTTCAAAATCTAGATCCTTAGCTTTAAAATTTGGCGTAGCTGAGTTAGCAATGTTCGAAGCAAGAATTTCATTTCGTTGCGATCTTAACGCAAGCGCCTCTGCATGAACCTTGAGATGATTTTCAATTGACTTCACAGCTAATTCCAATTTTTGTTTAACTTGGTTCGAATATTGCAAGTAGCGTGCCAAAGTAGAGGAGCGTGGAAAATGGATGAGACTGTTACATCTGAACTTCACAAAAAGCGTAACAAAATATTAGGAAAATATGCTGAGCACTCTTTTTCAGCAGCTTTAGATGAAATAAATGAGACACTTGGGCAGGAAAAAAACCATACTCAAAAACTTGCGTTATTATCTGCTAAGAGTTGGATTCTAAGAAACAAATTATATGCAGCCTTGCACGACCCCTACATTTACACACTCAGTGAAGTAGAAAATACTGATGTTTTTGACGACATGGACGACGAGGACGAAACAGCTATTGACAGTCTTTTTGACGATAAAGTTTCAGAGGCTATGGTGGAGATTATTATTCTGAAGAATGCTACTCTTAACGGCAAAAAACTCGTTAAAGACACTATTCTTGAAGTGACAGAAGAAAACGCCAAAAAACTAGTTGATGATGGAAAAGCAAAGATCAACGAAGAGATAGCCAAATAAAAAACTTAGATCAATGGGTAACGTAAACTCAAATCATTGATTTCTATTGTACTCGCCTGGCCTGACATTGAACGCGCCAAAATATCATCTTCATTATATAACTCTGTTTTTAAAAATATTGATGCGCTCCTTGGTGGAGTAGATTTAGAAAGCTGGAATATTTCAAGAAAATCACTGTCTCTGAGATTAATTACGGCACTTGCCATAGGTCTTTTGCTATCAAAGCTTAAAAAGCCTATAGGACCTAAATCTTGATGCTTTTGTGTCATTATTAAATTGCAATGATAGGTTGGTAATTCAGAAATATTACACGAAAAGGATATATCAAGTTTTGATCCTAATTTTGCCTTTAAAATTTCAGCACTTAGAATTGTAAGCTGCATTTGCCCCCCATATCTATCAGTTGAGTGCTGTGTTTTACTCATTTACTTCGTTTTCAATAAGAGACTTTAACTTTTTTATTGCAGCCGATTTTATTTGTGAGACGCGTCCAGTTGAGACTGAAAGAATTTCCGAAATTTCGTAAACATTCAATTCTTCAACGTAATATAGTTGCAATACCATTAATTGCTGCTGATTGAGGTCTTCTAGTTTTGTTCGCAACAAATCCTTCAATTGACCATTGAATATCTTTTCTTCTACAGACTTATCAGTCGCGAATAAAAAATCTCCATAAGCATCAGAAGCTTCTTCCAAACTTTGATGTTGACTTGCAGCAAAGTCGTGTTGCCAAGATAAAAGTTCAGTAGACTCAATTTTCAGCTCTGTAGCTATTTCTTCAACTTCAGGCTGACGAAAAAGTTCTTTTTCTAATTTTCTTTTTGCTCTTTCATAGTCTTGTTTTCTACGAATTGTCCCACGGCAAAGATTTGAGGACTTTCTGAGATAATCTACTATTGCACCTTTTATTCTCAACCTTGCATATGTAACAAAGGAAACATTTTCTTTAGGTGTGTAATTATGTGCAGCCTCAATCAAACCTACCATTCCTAATTGAAGTAGATCATCAACCTCTACTACTTTACCAACGCGGCCCACGTAAAAAAAAGCAATTTTTTTTACAATATCTAAATTATCATTGATTAGTTGAGCTTTGTCATCCGAGTTATGAGTATATCCATGCATCATGATTACCTCATCACTTGTTAAAAAACTTTATCCCACCAGTTTTGGTGGCCTGCACGTTACTCATATATTTAGCTATGTCCGAAATACTTTTTCCTAAAGTAGGCTCTAAAGATCCTTTAAGGATGGCAGGCTTTCGAGAAACTATAGAGCCAGCAATAGTTTTACTCTCGGGCATCCAACCCGCATATTCAATATCAACATCCAAAAATTTTGTGGCAATCTTCTTGAAGCTGTCAAAACTTTTCTTCGCCGCTTTTTCATTTCTTGCCAAGTTAACAACAACTGAAACATTGTTAAATTTTTTTTCAATGTTCAGTGCTTTAATGAAGGCATAAGCATCCATAAAGCTAGTTGGTTCAGGGACTAGAACAACAATAACTGCATCGCACGCAGCAGAAAACTCGATACTCGCATCAGATGCACCAGCAGGCGTATCAACAACTAAGATGTCGACTTCATCTTTTATGGGATCCAAAGAACGAATAATTTCATAACGTTTTTTATGATCTAAGTTCAACAGCTCTAAAACGCCAGAACCACCGGGGATTAATTTCAATCCCGCAGCAGATTCATGTATAATATCTTCAATATTTAAACTATTTTCTAGAAGATCATTAACAGTTTTTTCAACTTTTTTATCGAGCAAAATGTGGGAATTTGCCATACCAAAATCCGCGTCAAGCAAAGCTACGCTTTTGCCGGTTGATGATAATTGCACAGAACAATTTACCGCTAAAGAAGTCTTTCCGACTCCGCCCTTCCCACTTGCTATAGCAATTGACTTAACCATTATTTAGTCCGCTCCTACTTCTATATTTTGTAAAATATGAGAAATGGTTTTTTCAATTTGAGCAAAAAACAAGCCATCTTTTATGGAAGTAGTGCCAGAAAAAAACATACATTTCTGATCGAGTTCTATAAAAGCGTTGATTTCTTGCATCGAAAGGTCGCAAATATCAAGCTGAGTAAGTGCAAGATATTCATTTTCAAGCTTCCTAGGGGAAAAGTTACGCATAAGAAATTCATAGCTGTTGCCCACTGGCACAATGTTAATGATGCTTACCCTCAATTCTGGGTAGTGCTTTTTTACCTCAAGAACAATATTTTCAAAATTTTCAGAGTTGGCTAGCTCTACAATCCCTAACTGGGTGCGATTTTCATCGGCAATCCTAGCTGTATCAATCCACCTCTTCAGTCCAGCAAAAGAGGGGGACAGATCTCTCTGATAAATTTTGCAACCTTCTATTTCATCTTTTTGCTCCAAAAAGCTTTTTAACTTTTTTGAAAACAATGTTTTGCCCGACAAAGAGGGACCATTTACAATAAATAATTTTGTTTTCTCAAAGTGGTCGCATTTCCCATTAACGAAAGCCCTAGATATAGATTTTGCAACCAATCTGGTATCTGTCTCTACAGTCAAACCAATTTTTTTGAAAATGGATGTTTTAAAACCTGCACTTCTAAATTCACTAAAAGGTCTTTCGATAATTGACGCGAGATTTTGACTAGCTGCAGATATTTTTAGCAAGTAGTTTAATTCAGCTTTTATTTTTTCCACGCTTTCATTAATTGTTGTACTTATCTCGTCAACTTCGCTATTTGATACCTTTTTTTGAGAATTAGGCATTTTATTTTTAAGAATATTTGGAAAGCCTTCCACTTGAAGGCTAGCGTCCAAGACTAGCGTTTTTTTTGTTTCTTTATAATCAGAAGGCTCATCATTAGTGGCAACTATTTCTATTTGACCATCTACTTTATTGGTAGACACGATTAATGCGTCAGAACCTAAACGTTTTTCAACTTCTTCCATAGCGGAAGCGCTATCGAGAGCTTTAACTGTTATTTCCACCATCTAACGATCTCCGTGCTTATTTGGACTATTCAGTTGGCTCATTCTCACCACCAATGGTATAGGCTATCTCAACACTACGGTTCTCTGGTAGTTCAGTAAAGCTTAGAACATTAACCGAAGGTAGTTGTGAACGAATAAAATTAGCAACATGTCGCCTTATTTGAGGCGCAACAATCAAAAATACAGCTTTATTATCACGGCTTAATGCTTCTGATGCCTCATTGATATTTGATAATATATTTTTTGCTAGTGCCCCATCTAGAAGCAACATTTTCTCATCTGGATTTTGCCTCACGGAAGTGAGTATCAATTGTTCCAACTCCGGTGCCAGTGTAAGCAATGGCAGTGTTTCTTTAAACTTGGTTAATCTTTGAATGAGTAAAGGGACCAATTTAGGCCTGATCGCCTCTGAAATATCATAATTCGACATCTTTTGTATATTCAAGCCGGCTAGTTCGCTTATAACTACATGAAGATCTGAAATAGGGACAGCTTCTTTCAACAGGCTTTGTAATATATTTGTAAGTTGATGTAACGGAACAATTTTTGGAATAACTGTTTGAATAAGGTTTGGCTGTGATTGCTCTAAATCATCCAAAAGTTCTTGTACCTCATCTTGCCCTAAAAGTTCTGCTGCATTGTTCATAAGAATTTGACCAACGTGTGTAATTAAAACAGACGTTGGGTCGATTGTAACATAACCTTTTGATTGAGCATCTTTGTCTAATTCAGGTTCAATCCAAACCGCATCTACTCCAAAAGCTGGCTCTTGAACTTTTATGCCATTTAAATCGAGCTTAACACCATCACCTGGGATCGCCAGAATTTTATCGTAGTACACAATGTCATCAGCAACAATTTTTTCACCTATTTTGATTTGATATTGTGAAGGCTCAAGATCAATATCATCTCTAATGCGCACTCCTGGTATAACAAAACCTAATCGCTTAGATGTTTCTTTTCTTAGTTTGGTGATACTTGGCACTAGACTATTTTCGTCCGATTGAGAAACAAGGCTCACTAAACCAAAGCCAATATTAAGAGAAATCTTTGCATCATCTTTTACGGATTGTACATCAAAGTCATTTTCGGTCTCATCGTCATCTGATTCTTGTTCTTCTTGATCTTCGATTGGTCCAAGTTGTTCCTTTCTTCTTGAAAGATAAGCAAGACCAGCAGCAATAGCCGCAAAGAAGATAAAAAGCTTATTAGGCATACCAGGAACTAAGCCTAAGGCAAGAATAACCAAGGAGGTTGGAAACCATGCTGCTGACAGATTAACTTGCCTCGTTATATGCTCCGACATATTATGAGCAGACGACACACGGGTAACTATTATCGCAGTAGCTATTGACAATAGAAGTGATGGTATTTGCGCGACTAATCCGTCACCAATAGCAAGTAAGATATAAGCTTCCGCCGCCTGACCTATTGGCAAATCGTGTTGTAGCAAACCAATTATCAAGCCACCAACAACATTAACAACCAAAATAAGGATGCCTGCGATTGCATCTCCTTTAACAAACTTCGACGCACCATCCATAGAGCCGTAAAAGTCTGCTTCTTTAGCGACTTCAGCTCTTCGATCTTTAGCTTCTTCAGGCGTTAGGATGCCAGCATTTAAATCGGCATCAATGGCCATTTGTTTGCCCGGTAGAGCATCCAATGTAAATCGAGCAGAAACCTCAGAAACGCGGCCAGCACCTTTTGTAATAACGACTAAATTAATAATAACTAAAATAGAGAAAACAAAGATACCTACAGCATAATTCCCCGAGACTATAAATTCCCCAAAAGCTTCAATAACTTGTCCGGCAGCATCAGGACCAGTATGCCCATCCTTTAAAACAATCCTAGTTGATGCAACGTTTAAACCTAATCTCAAGACTGTGGCTATCAGTAGAAGGTTCGGAAATGATGAAAAATCTAATGGTCTTTGGGTGTGTAATGCCACCATTAAAATCAACAACGATAATGTTATATTCAAAACGAAGAAAGTATCCAATAATGCAACTGGCAAAGGTAGGACAAGCATAGCCACCAGCGCAATTATACCGAACGGTAAAAAAGAATTTACAAAGTTGGGGAATATCCGCTTTAGGCTTATATTTTCAGCTTTCTCCATCTTACCTTCCAATTCCAAAATGTCAAAATTTTGAAAGTTAACCTTCTGTTATAGTTGACTTTTATTTTTGTTCACATTTTATATTTTTATTCCTGCTGTGATGAAGCATAATCTATGCCAGCCATAAATTTATGCATTATTATGAGGTATTTAGGAGGGCTCAGAAAAAAAATAACTAAACTGATTTGTGTTAATCCAATTGTGGCACATTTTTTGCTGATCCGAAGTGTCACTATATAGGAACATGACATGTCAGCTTTAAGAAAAACAAGTTTTTATGCATTACTACTATCGGGAGCAGTCAGCATCAGCGCCTGCGCACCCAATGGACAGTTTGTTAATCCGCTAACAGTGCAAGACGCAACACCAGTACCACACCTAGACAGTAGACAGTCTTTGGACAGTTCAAGCTCACTTCTAAATGAGCGCCGCGCTGCTGAAACTTCTAAATACTACGTGCCAAGCATAACTGCAGTAGGTTTTTCATCGATTGCTATACAACCTTCAAAGACACTAAACCAACGTAGGCTTATGGCGATCAGAGCAGCTAAGTTGGATGCATACCGTAATCTTACAGAGCAACTTCACGGCATTTATATACAGGGCGAAACTACTATAGGAGAGGCTATATTAACTTCCGACAAACTTGGAGCAGCACTGCGTGGCACCGTCATTGGAGCTCGGACAGTTAAAATTGAACCAACCGGAAGTGATACATATCAAGTAGAATTAGCTGTGAGCCAGACGCACGTGGATAGGCTTATAAGAGCATATCGAAACGGGCTTCTATAAGTTCTTTATATGTTTAATTCTTATAAAAACGTCACTCCTGTAATAGCTACATTATTATGTATGCTGCTCAATCCAACGTTAGTTAACTCTGCAAAAATAGTTACGTTTAGTGGAAGCACTTTAATAACGTCGTCAATTGATGAGGAAATTTTTAGGGCGCGAGCAATAGAAAATGCGTTGCAAAATATAGTTTTAGAAGGAAATCAGAGCCTTAACAGCTTTTCTCTTGTAGAAAATGGAAAAATGTTGCTGGATCAAATTCAGTCTAGTTCAAAAGTAAAAATCCTAAAATATGATGTAATCAAAGAAACAGTGAAAAACAGCAGATACCATGTAACTTTGAAAGCAATAATTGACGAAAATACAGATATGGAAGCTGGAAATGTCTGTAAAAAAGCAAACGTGGAAAATTTAGACTTTTCTATCGAAGTCTTCAAAGATGATGTCAAATTGCCATTTTGGGCGGCTATAGACAGAGAATGGATTGTCAATGAACTGAATAAATATGATTTTAGTCCGCATTTACAGCTAGCAGAAATTCGACCTCCCAAAAAAAAGCAAAATGACCTTTATACTCTATTTTTAAATGAAGAGAGCGCATCCAAGCCAACTAACATCTATAAGCTGGAGACCAAAATTATTTTTGAACCTTCAAATAAGCACAATATTATAGAAAATGACATAATTTTAGTTGCTAATATAAAAACCAAACTCAAGAGAAAAGAAGAAAAGATTGCT
>NZGN01000082.1:0-48244 GCA_002691045.1 Marinovum sp. | reverse complement strand
GAGACGGAGGGTTGGTACGACCTATAATTCCTTCCTGAGATGAAAACCGAGTAGATATGCCAAAGGTAAAGATTTAGCCTTGGACATTTTGGCCTCGGGTCATCAATAAGATTGGACCCCAATAGCCAGCAATTGCTGGCAAACATGAGCCGGGGATATTCCCCATAACTGGAGTAAAATTGTGGATAGAGCAAAAAAAGAGAAAGTGGTTGAAGAACTGGGCCAAATCTTTGAAAGCTCTGGCGTAGTGGTTGTATCTCATTATGCAGGTCTCACAGTTGCTGATATGCAAGACTTGCGTGCGAGAGCCAGAGCGGCCGATGCATCAGTTCGTGTTGCAAAAAACAGGCTCGCCAAAATTGCGCTTGAGGGTAAGTCGTGTGAAAGCATGACTGGCCTTTTATCTGGTATGACCGTTTTGACTTATTCTGAAGATCCTGTAGCTGCTGCTAAAGTTTCTGAAGACTTTGCAAAAGACTACGAGAGCTTTGAAATTCTCGGCGGCGCAATGGGTGAAATGTCACTAGATAGAGCCGGCGTAACTGCCGTTTCTAAAATGCCTTCTCGCGAAGAGCTTATCTCTTCAATCGTTGGTTGTCTTGGTGCGCCTGCGGCAAATGTTGCTGGTGCAATTGGTGCACCTGCTAGCAACATTGCTAGTGTTTTATCGAGCGTTGAAGAACGAGCAAACGCGGCGTGATTGGTAATTGGAAGAACTGCGTGGGGATTAATCCCGCGTTGGAACACGAAACTTAGAACGGAGAGCTTAAAATGGCTGATCTGAAAAAACTAGCAGAAGAGATCGTTGGTCTTACACTGCTTGAAGCACAAGAACTTAAAACAATTCTTAAAGACGAATATGGTATTGAACCAGCAGCAGGTGGAGCAGTTATGATGGCTGGCCCAGCTGGTGATGCAGGCGGCGAAGCTGCTGAAGAAAAATCTGAATTTGATGTGGTTCTCAAAAATGCAGGAGCTTCAAAAATTAATGTCATTAAAGAAGTGCGTGGCATAACAGGCTTGGGTCTTAAAGAGGCAAAAGAGCTTGTTGAGGCTGGCGGAAAAATCAAAGAAGGCGTTGATAAGGCGGAAGCTGAAGAAATAAAAGGCAAGCTTGAAGCCGCCGGAGCAGAAGTAGAGTTAGCGTAAACTTACAACCCGGTATTTTCCGGGTAGAGCATAGAGCTGAGGGCGCACTTTCGCCCTCAGCTTCAACTGTCTTAATAAGCATCTATATATTTAGGTTTTTTTTAAGATAAGTTGAAGGGCCGGGAGATCCTCCTTGGGAAGAGGGTCAAGAATTGGTCTTTATTATCGTCTCAACTTTGCCCACCACTGGGTCCCCGACAGTGCGTGTGGATGATGAGAAAAGAAAGGTTATATTGACCATGGCGCAATCTTTTATCGGTCGAAAACGTCTTCGCAAGTACTACGGAAAAATTCGAGAAGTTTTGGATATGCCAAACTTGATAGAAGTACAAAAATCTTCTTACGATCTTTTTCTAAATTCTGGAGATCATGATACTCCGTTAGATGGTGAGGGTATTCAAGGAGTTTTCCAATCAGTTTTTCCAATAAAAGATTTTAATGAAACTTCAATTATGGAGTTTGTTGGTTACGAGCTTGAAAAGCCAAAATATGATGTGGAGGAATGTCAACAACGTGATATGACATATGCCGCTCCACTTAAAGTTACACTTCGATTGATCGTGTTTGATATCGATGAAGATACTGGCGCAAAGTCTGTCAAAGACATTAAAGAGCAAGACGTCTTTATGGGCGATATGCCATTAATGACACCTAACGGTACTTTCGTAGTCAATGGCACAGAAAGGGTGATTGTGTCGCAAATGCACCGATCTCCTGGAGTATTTTTTGATCATGATAAAGGTAAAACCCACAGCTCAGGAAAGCTATTGTTTGCCTGTAGAATTATTCCATACCGTGGCTCCTGGTTAGATGTTGAATTCGATGCCAAGGACATTGTTTACGCGCGAATTGACCGAAGAAGAAAATTACCAGTCACAACGTTACTTTATTCGCTTGGTATGGATCAAGAAGAAATTATGAATGCGTACTATGACACTGTGGATTATAAAGTATCCAAGGGTACGGGCTGGGTGACAAAATTCTTCCCAGATCGTGTTAGAGGAACACGTCCAGCTTATGATTTGGTAGATGCGGCTACCGGTAAAGTAGTTGCCGAAGCTGGAAAAAAAGTAACCCCACGAGCGGTCAAAAAACTAAAAGACGATGGCAAGGTTGCTGAATTAACTTTGCCTTTTGAAACAATAGCTGGAAAGTTTGTCGCACGGGATATGATAAACGAGGAAACTGGTGCTATTTTTGTAGAGGCCGGGGACGAGCTTACTCTGGAATACGATAAAGACGGTGTAGTAACTGGTGGAACTGTTATGGAATTAATCGATGCTGGCTTTGATAGCATACCAGTCCTTGATATCGATAACATAAATATTGGTCCATATATCCGCAATACGCTGGCACAAGACAAGAATATGAACCGTGAAACGGCTCTGATGGATATTTACCGGGTTATGAGGCCTGGCGAGCCTCCTACAGTTGAAGCCGCATCGGCGCTATTTGATACACTATTCTTTGACAGTGAACGGTATGATCTTTCTGCTGTTGGTCGTGTTAAAATGAATATGAGACTTGCGTTAAATGCTGAGGACACACAGCGCACCCTAAGATCGGAAGATATTGTAGCGTGTATTAAAGCACTTGTGGATTTACGAGATGGTAAAGGTGAGGTTGATGATATTGATCACCTTGGCAATAGACGTGTGCGCTCAGTTGGAGAGTTAATGGAAAATCAATATCGTGTTGGCTTACTAAGAATGGAAAGGGCGATAAAAGAAAGAATGTCGTCTGTTGAAATAGACACAGTAATGCCACAAGATTTGATTAATGCTAAGCCTGCTGCTGCAGCTGTTCGCGAATTCTTTGGTTCGTCTCAATTGTCACAATTTATGGATCAGACTAATCCTTTGTCTGAGGTTACTCATAAACGGCGCCTGTCTGCATTGGGCCCTGGTGGTTTAACGAGAGAGCGAGCAGGTTTTGAAGTTCGGGATGTTCATGCAACTCACTATGGCAGAATGTGCCCAATTGAGACTCCAGAAGGTCCTAATATCGGGCTAATAAACTCATTAGCAACTTTTGCACGAGTCAATAAATATGGGTTTATAGAAACCCCCTACAGGAAAGTAGTTGAAGGTCAAGTGACTGATGACGTGCAATATATGTCTGCAACAGAAGAAATGAGACACACTGTGGCTCAAGCTAATGCGTCATTAGATGAGAAAGGTCGTTTTGTTAATGACCTCGTCTCTACGCGTCAAAATGGGGATTATACTCTTGCTCAAAATGAAAGCGTTGATTTTATTGATGTTAGTCCAAAGCAGCTTGTATCAGTTGCAGCCTCTTTAATCCCATTTTTGGAAAATGACGACGCAAACAGAGCGCTGATGGGATCCAATATGCAACGTCAGGCTGTTCCGCTCTTAAGTGCTGAGGCTCCATTGGTCGGAACCGGTATTGAGGGTGTGGTAGCTAGAGACTCCGGCGCAGCAATTATGGCGAAAAGAGCGGGTGTTATTGACCAAATAGATGCTCAGCGGATCGTTATCAGAGCAACCGAAGATTTGGAATTGGGCGATGCTGGGGTCGATATTTATAGAATGCGTAAGTTTCAGCGTTCAAACCAAAATACATGCATAAATCAAACGCCTCTTGTTACGGTTGGCCAAACTGTTTCAAAAGGAGAAGTTATTGCCGACGGACCATCAACTGATATGGGTGAATTAGCTTTAGGTAAGAACGTTGTCGTCGCATTTATGCCTTGGAATGGATATAATTATGAAGACTCGATTTTAATTTCTGAACGGGTCGCTCGTGATGATGTGTTCACGTCAGTTCATATTGAAGAATTTGAAGTTGCCGCTCGGGATACAAAACTTGGTCCTGAAGAGATAACGAGAGATATTCCTAATGTTGGTGAAGAAGCTCTGAGAAACCTGGACGAAGCGGGCATTGTTTATATCGGTGCTGATGTTGAGCCAGGTGATATTTTAGTTGGCAAAATTACTCCAAAAGGCGAGAGCCCTATGACACCTGAAGAAAAGCTTTTACGCGCTATTTTTGGCGAAAAAGCATCTGATGTGCGTGATACATCGTTGCGCGTTAAGCCTGGAGACTACGGAACAGTTGTTGAAGTCAGAGTTTTCAATCGTCATGGTGTTGAGAAAGATGAACGGGCTTTACAGATAGAGCGAGAAGAAGTCGAGCGACTAGCAAGGGATCGCGACGATGAGTTGATAATATTGGATAGAAATATTTACGCTCGTTTAAAGTCAATCATCCTTGGAAAGGTGGCTGTTAAAGGGCCAAAGGGCGTATCGGCTAATTCTGAAATCACCGATGATTTATTAGACGGTTTGACCAGAGGGCAGTGGTGGCAACTGGCCTTGGCGGAAGAAAGTGATGCGCAGGTGGTCGAAGCTCTTAATGAACAATACGAGGCCCAGAAGAGGACTCTGGATGCTCGTTTTGATGACAAGGTTGAAAAAGTTCGTAGAGGTGATGATCTACCACCAGGCGTAATGAAAATGGTGAAGGTTTTCATAGCCGTGAAACGTAAACTTCAGCCGGGAGATAAAATGGCTGGCCGTCACGGTAATAAAGGTGTCATTTCTAAAGTTGTTCCAATGGAGGATATGCCATTTCTAGCTGATGGGACACCAGTAGATTTTTGTTTAAACCCCCTTGGTGTTCCATCTCGAATGAATGTTGGTCAAATTTTGGAAACACATATGGGATGGGCTGCAAGAGGTCTTGGATTGCAGGTTGAAGATGCTTTAAACGGATACCGTCGCTCAGGCGATCTAACGCCAGTAAAAGAAGCCATGCGTCTTGTCTATGGTGACGATGTGTATGAAGAGGGTATCAAAAACATGGAAGATACCTCTCTAATTGAAGCAGCTGGCAACGTAACAAAAGGTGTGCCCATAGCAACTCCAGTTTTCGACGGTGCTAAAGAAAGTGATGTTGATGACGCCCTTTCAAGAGCAGGATTTGATAAATCGGGACAATCGATTTTATTTGATGGAAGAACTGGTGAGCAATTTAGCAGACCGGTAACAGTTGGTGTTAAATATTTGCTAAAACTCCATCACTTAGTGGATGATAAAATCCATGCTCGCTCAACTGGCCCCTATTCTCTCGTTACCCAGCAACCTCTTGGAGGGAAAGCTCAATTCGGAGGGCAGCGATTTGGCGAAATGGAAGTCTGGGCATTAGAGGCATATGGAGCTGCTTACACTCTACAAGAGATGTTAACGGTGAAATCCGATGACGTGGCTGGACGAACGAAAGTATATGAATCGATCGTCAAAGGCGAAGATAATTTTGAGGCTGGTATACCAGAAAGCTTTAACGTTCTCGTTAAAGAAGTACGTGGCCTTGGCCTTAATATGGAACTCCTGGACGCGGAGGATGGTAACTAAGCCTTCAGCTTAGTCACCCCTTTTGTCCCTAAATTTGAGGAAATCAAAATGAACCAGGAAATTACAAATAACCCGTTTAACCCACTGACCTCACCAAAGGTGTTTGATGAAATAAAAGTTTCTTTGGCCTCACCAGAGCGAATTTTATCGTGGTCATATGGTGAAATAAAAAAGCCAGAAACAATTAATTACAGAACCTTCAAACCAGAAAGAGATGGCCTGTTTTGTGCTCGTATTTTTGGTCCAACTAAGGACTACGAATGCTTGTGCGGTAAGTATAAAAGGATGAAATACAGAGGGGTCGTCTGCGAGAAATGTGGTGTTGAGGTGACACTTCAAAAAGTTCGTCGCGAAAGGATGGGACATATTGAGCTTGCCTCTCCAGTCGCGCATATTTGGTTTTTAAAATCTCTACCGTCTCGCATTGGCTTGATGCTTGATATGACCCTGAGAGATTTAGAGAGAGTTCTTTACTTTGAAAATTATGTTGTTATCGAGCCAGGTCTGACTGATCTCACCTATGGTCAAATGATGAGCGAAGAAGAGTTTATGGATGCTCAAGACACTTATGGTATGGATGCCTTTACTGCAAATATTGGAGCAGAAGCTATTCGCGAAATGCTTGCTGCAATTGATCTTGAAGCAGAGGCAGAGCAATTAAGAGCAGATTTAAAGGAAGCGACTGGTGAACTAAAACCAAAGAAGATTATTAAGAGATTGAAGGTCGTGGAAAGTTTTCTCGAGTCTGGGAATAGGCCTGAGTGGATGATTTTAACAGTCGTGCCCGTAATTCCCCCTGAGCTAAGGCCGCTTGTCCCTCTTGACGGTGGCCGTTTTGCGACGTCTGACTTAAATGATCTATACCGTCGGGTAATTAATCGTAACAATCGTCTTAAACGGTTAATTGAATTGAGAGCACCAGATATTATCGTTCGCAACGAAAAGCGGATGTTGCAAGAATCTGTTGATGCCCTTTTTGATAATGGTCGACGAGGCAGAGTTATCACCGGTGCAAATAAAAGACCGTTAAAATCCTTGTCTGACATGCTGAAGGGGAAACAGGGACGTTTTCGCCAAAACCTTCTCGGGAAGCGAGTAGACTTTTCTGGACGGTCAGTAATTGTTACTGGTCCTGAATTAAAGCTGCATCAGTGTGGTTTACCCAAAAAGATGGCTTTGGAATTATTCAAGCCGTTCATTTATTCGCGGTTAGAAGCGAAAGGTCTTTCAAGCACTGTTAAACAGGCAAAAAAATTGGTTGAAAAAGAAAGACCAGAAGTTTGGGATATTTTGGATGAAGTCATAAGAGAACATCCTGTTATGCTCAACAGAGCTCCAACGCTTCATAGGCTGGGTATACAAGCATTTGAGCCTGTACTGATTGAAGGTAAAGCCATTCAGCTACATCCTCTAGTTTGTTCAGCTTTTAATGCGGATTTTGATGGGGATCAAATGGCAGTACATGTGCCTTTAAGTCTTGAGGCGCAGTTAGAAGCTCGTGTTCTAATGATGTCTACAAATAATGTCCTGTCTCCTGCCAATGGTGCGCCAATTATAGTTCCATCGCAGGATATGATTTTAGGGCTCTATTATACCACAATTATGCGTGAGGGTATGAAGGGTGAGGGTAAGATCTTTGGGTCTATTGAAGAAGTGCAGTATGCTCTAGATAATGGNGACGTTCANTTNCATGCAAAAATCACTGCTCGTATTCCACAANTTGATGATCANGGTATAGAGATCGAAAAGCGNTTTGAAACNACACCTGGTAGGGTTCGGATTGGCGCTCTGTTACCAAAAAATGCTAANGCTCCGTTTGAACTTGTAAACAACTTACTCAGGAAAAAAGATGTCCAAAATGTTATTGATAATGTTTATCGATACTGCGGACAAAAAGAGTCTGTTATTTTTTGTGATCAAATCATGTCCATGGGCTTCCGTGAAGCCTTCAAAGCGGGTATTTCGTTTGGAAAAGACGACATGGTGATACCTGAATCAAAGTGGTCAATTGTAAATGAGACAAGAGGACAAGTTACTGATTTTGAACAGCAATATATGGATGGCCTTATAACTCAAGGCGAAAAATATAATAAAGTTGTGGATGCATGGTCAAAATGTAATGATAAAGTAACCGACGCGATGATGGATACAATTTCAGCACCTCAGAAAGATGATAGTGGAGCAGAAAAAGAACCTAATTCGGTGTATATGATGGCACACTCGGGTGCTCGTGGCTCTGTCACACAAATGAAGCAATTAGGCGGCATGCGCGGTCTAATGGCTAAGCCAAATGGCGATATTATCGAAACTCCGATTATTTCAAACTTTAAAGAAGGTTTGAGTGTTCTTGAGTATTTTAACTCAACGCATGGCGCTCGGAAAGGTCTATCTGATACAGCCTTAAAGACTGCTAACTCGGGTTATTTAACAAGACGTCTAGTGGATGTCGCCCAAGACTGCATTGTGCGAATGCATGACTGTGGGACTGAAAATTCCATTACTGCTGAGCCGGCAGTTAATGATGGTGAAGTTATTTCATCTCTAGCGGAACGGGTTCTTGGTCGCGTAGCTGCAGAAGACATAAGGGTTCCAGGTTCAGACGAAATAATTATAGGCAAGGGTCAGTTAATCGACGAGTTGATGGCTGATGCAATTGATGAGGCTGGCTTGGTGTCTGCTCGGATCAGAAGTCCTTTGACTTGTGAAGCTGAAGAGGGCGTTTGTGCGATGTGTTATGGACGTGATTTGGCTCGAGGAACAATGGTCAACACGGGTGAAGCCGTAGGCATAATTGCGGCACAATCGATTGGAGAGCCAGGTACTCAGTTGACTATGCGTACTTTCCACATCGGTGGTGTTGCCCAAGGTGGGCAGCAGTCCTTTTTGGAATCTAGTCAAGATGGGAAAATAGATTTTGATAATGCCACAACCCTTAAAAATGCTTCTGGTGACACGCTTGTAATGGGGCGAAACATGAAGCTTCGGATTCTAGACGAGCACGGAGTGGAGCGGGCAAACCATAAGTTAGACTACGGGACAAAATTATTCGTCAAAAAAGGGTCTAAAGTTAAACGTGGTGATAAATTATTTGAATGGGATCCTTATACACTTCCTATTATCGCTGAGAAGGATGGTGTTGCGAAATTTGTTGACCTTGTTAACGGTGTGGCTGTTAGAGAAGATACAGACGATGCAACAGGTATGACTCAGAAGATCGTTGTTGATTGGCGCACTGCACCTAAGGGTAATGATTTAAAACCAGAGATAATTTTGATGGATGAAAATGGTGATCCGGTTAGAAATGATGCTGGAAACCCAATAACCTATCCGATGTCTGTGGATGCTATTTTATCTATAGAAGATGGAGCAACAGTTAAAGCTGGCGATGTTGTAGCGAGGATACCTAGAGAAGGTGCTAAGACAAAAGATATCACGGGCGGTCTTCCTCGTGTCGCAGAACTTTTTGAGGCTAGGCGTCCAAAAGATCATGCAATCATTGCCGAAATTGATGGCTATGTTCGATTTGGTCGCGATTATAAAAATAAGCGTAGAATTTCAATTGAACCTGCTGACGAGAACTTAGAGACCGTTGAATATATGGTTCCAAAAGGAAAGCACATTCCCGTTGTTGAGGGTGATTTTGTTCAAAAAGGTGATTACATCATGGATGGTAATCCTGCTCCTCACGATATTTTATCGATAATGGGGATAGAGGCTTTAGCAAACTATATGATTGATGAAGTTCAGGATGTTTACAGGCTTCAAGGTGTTAAAATTAATGATAAACATGTTGAGGTGATTGTGCGGCAAATGCTTCAAAAATGGGAGATCACGGACAGTGGCGATACAACTTTGCTTAAAGGTGAGCATGTTGATAAACTTGAGTTTGATACAGCAAATGAAAAAGCTATTGCAAAAGGTGACCGACCTGCTCAAGGTGAGCCTATCCTACTGGGCATTACTAAGGCTTCACTTCAAACAAGGTCGTTTATATCGGCTGCATCTTTCCAGGAAACAACAAGAGTACTAACGGAAGCTTCAGTTCAGGGTAAAAAAGATAAGTTAGTTGGGCTTAAAGAGAATGTTATAGTTGGACGTTTAATACCAGCAGGTACAGGCGGAGCCACTCAAAAAATCCGTCGAATTGCTTCTGATCGCGATAACATTGTTATAGAGGCTCGTGAAGAAGCAGCGCAAGAAGCTGTTGCGTTGGCTGCGCCTACCGAAGAACCTGCAGAAGAGTGAAAATGTAACTTTTATTCACCCGCTAATTTTAGTGGGTGAATTTCGCTCGTAAGTAAATAAAGTTAGCAGCATAAAAAGTACTTAATTGTTTGTATGGGGCTCAGGCACTTATGTCGGAAAATTTTCGTGGCGCTATACTAATGATGGTTTGTATGGGTGCTTTTGTACTTAATGATGCATTCGTTCGATTGGCAGGAAATACTGTACCATTAGCTCAAATACTATTCCTGCGAGGCATTTTAACTACAACATTATTGTTGATTTTTGCTCTATATATCGGTGTTTTTAAGTCACGCGTATCTAGAAACGATAAATGGAAAATTTTTTTTCGTTCTGTTACGGAAGGCGTTACCGCGTATTTCTTTTTGACTGCTGTTATGCACATGCCGTTTGCCAATGTTACTGCTATCCTTCAAATTTTACCAATGACTGTAACCTTGAGTTCGGCATTTTTGTTTAAAGAAAAGGTTGGGATACTTCGCTTAGGACTGATAATAATTGGATTTTTAGGTGTCATTCTTATTATAAATCCATCATCGGATGGTTTTAATTGGTATTCAGTTTATGCACTCATCGCAGTCGCTTCGATAACACTAAGAGATTTACTTACAAGAAAATTATCTGATGAAGTTCCCGCTCTATTGCCTACGTTTTCTGCATCTTTAGGAGTTCTGGCGTTTTCATTAGTTTTGATGCTGAATACCCCCATACAGCCAATGGATATGGATAGTAGTCTATTTATCGTGGCCGCTGCATTTTTTATAATATTTGGATATTATACCGCCGTTTCAGCTATGCGAGCAGGAGAGGTTTCTTTTGTTTCGCCATTTAGGTACAGTGCCATTTTATTTGCCCTTTTGATTGGATTTCTATTTTTTAAAGAACAACCTGATGCATATGCCTTTCTAGGCATAATAATAATAATGACCTCGGGAATACTTCTAATGATCAGAAATAATTCGGCAAATAGTTCTAAAAATAAGTTATTAAGTTAAAATTAAAATCGCTTTTGGTTCGATTAATTAGTTTCAACAAAAACAAAAAGGGATGCCTTGTGCCTTAGCGCAATTATTAGTTCTATCTTTTTATTGTTTTTTAACATTTTCATTAATCTTCTTTTTTACGAAGTTTGCAGCACAGTCTATTCTCATCATTTTAAAAATTTCTTCTTTATTTAATTTTTCTAACGGTTTGTGATTTTTTGAAAACCATTTCAAAATTTCTAGTTCGCTTTGAGTTAAACTATAGGGGTTACTTTCAAACCTAGTCAAAAACGTTTCAATTAAGCCATCAAAAGTATCTGTCTTAAATAACTTCATAACTCAGACAACGACGTTTTTATTATAATGTTAGTCAGTCAAAAAAATATCAAAAAGAGCCTAAACAATTTACGAAATTTGCCGTTGGGCTCTTTGTGTGAAATAAAAAATACGATTAAGGTCGATAAAAAATGGCAAATATAGGTATAGCTAAAGCAAGTTATTATGCTGATACTTCAATTTCACGCCTGAACCGAGAAGTTGTTAGCAGCGTTGAAAAAGTTTCAAAAGCAAAAGATCAGATCGCACCTGGAGATAAAGCTTCGCTTGTAAGCATGGATAATACATTCAAGCTGGACCTGGCTGGTAAGAGTGCGGCAATCAAAAGCATGTCACTTACGCAGGCATATTTGTCTACTGCCATTTCTACACTGGAAAATGCATCCGAAATTCTAAAAGAGATTCATAGTTTGGCTGTTTTGGGAGCCAATGGAAGTAACAGCACACAAGATAATGAATTGATCAACATGGAAGCAGAGGCATTGGCTGATGCTTTTCATAAATCGATGACAGCGGCACAATTTAAGGGCAAGGAAGTTTTTATAGATGAAGTTTCATCGTCAGTTTTATCAGCCGGTGGACGTTCTACTGAAGTAAATTTTGGTGTTGGAAAAGTTGATTATGATCTGTTTTATGATTATGATAATCCTGCTTTAAAAACATTAGACGCAGGTGTGAAGTACCAAATACGGCGCGAGTTGACGGCAGATGAGAAGGCAGTTCTTATGAACCTTGTGCCAGATTTAAGTGAAGCGATGATCCGTCCCGGCCTACAGTTCACCACACCTGAGGCAACGAGCAATATTGGTGCGGGTGAGATTGATTTTGTTGATAAAGGCGAGTTTGTTACTTACAATCGCGGCCAGGGTAATTTGCAAATAGATGCAGAAGCCTCAGCAACTGTGCAGGGGGATTTCAGGGGTGGTTCTCTTGATATAGCTGTGACTAGCAATTTTGAAGATGCCGACCGGTTGACTTTGCAAGATACAAGTACGAACCGGGGTGATATTGCAATTGATGATAATGGTGTCATTAGTTTTACGTTTGATGATCCCAATGATGATCCGGATCAAGGAATTATCACTGTTGAAATCGGAGAACTTGATGCGGAGGCTGATGGCACGGAGGGCCTATTAAGGATAAATCTTTACGGCGATGCCACAACTCCAGGCAGTGGTAACCTATTAAACGGCGATTTTGATATTAATGGTGCGGGCAGTCCATACAGGACTCAATTTGGGGCACCTAGGGAAGTTTATGAGTCTGGAGTTGAACACCGAGACGGCATGGTGGAAACCACTAACATTACGAATTCTGGCGTGGGTTATGTGGAGATTGATGATACTTTTTCCACGGGGCTGGTAAGGGGAAGTAATACATACAGTATTAACTTTGATAGTACTAAGGCTGACGGTTCTGCCGGAACAGGTTCAGGGTTTAGAGCTGACGTTATTGTGTCAAATACAGGAACTTTAAGTTTAGGCACTGTTCACGATAAGGGCCAAGGGTATGAAGTCGGGGACATTTTAACTGTAAGTACAGCTGAATTTGCTCGAGGTGCTGGCCAAGTAGCGCGTCCATCAGATTTACTGCAGGGTACAGGCTTCAGTATGACGGTTGGCAGCATTTTGAATGCAAACGATGAAAACCCTTTTCCTACTTCTTTAAACAATAATAATGTTCACCCAGTCTCTGAGCCAACATTTGTAACTAGGTCTGTGCAAGAAATTCTGTCTGCTGGGACTCCCACAGAGTGGGGGCAAACTTTTGGGACAGATACTCCAAGACGTGAAGTTTCGGCTGGGGGTGCGGCCACGAATGTTTTGCATACTGCTGGTGGCAATTATACTACTGATCCTTCGGCGGTATCTTTACATGCTGATGTGGTGGCTGAATTGGGAGCGCCGACGCCTTTTGTTGAAGTCTATAATGCTGACGGCGATTTGGTTGTAGATTTTAATCCAGTTTTTTCAGCTGGCCAGAATGTGTTAGAACAAGTACTCCTGGCGGACTATAACGCAGGTGATACAGATAGGACTAGCGCAGTTTATAGATTACAGGATGATGGCACCACCACCGAATTTATTGCCTACGACGATTGGGTGGAACCCCCAGGAGATCTATATGATTGGCAACCTGTCTGGTCAAATCCAGCAGTACCCGCAACAATTGCTGAAAAAGAGGCAGTGGTGGGTGCGGGTACCTTAGAGAACGATCAATACCGGTTCACCGAAGTTTTCGATACAACCACTACAAATGTTAACCCCAATGATAATAGTTGGACTGTAACAGATTATCGCCAACATGCCCCCGGAGATGATGGTGTTTATTCGTGGGGCGCAGGAAGTCATTCCGGAGGTATGGATGTCAAGATACAAAACCAAGCAAGTGGCCAGTACCGTACTCATGAGCATTGGGGGCTAACTGGTGGTAATTATAATTGGGGGGATATATCAGACACCAACTTTGCGAGTGTGACCATAGATGGGACTACAGTCTCTGCTGCAAATGGTCTAGCATATAATGCGGGGGATCTTAAACTTGAGAAAGTGGATATTGCAGATAATGCAGAAGGAGCTGCGCTTGCAGCAGCCGGAAACACTGTTTTCTATAGAAATTTTGGTGCAGAAAATCAGGCAGCTGATTTTTATGTAAGAATTGCGAACGAAAATGGGATCCGATATGACCTAGATCCCAGTGAATGGCAGAAAAATGAAGTAAGTTCTTACACGCAGCAAACAAAGCTTGGGTATAACAGGCAAGAAATTGCGTTTTACACACGACAGCTACAAGTTGGCACGGAAGAAATATCTTCTGGAACGGCTCAGGTTTATAATGGCGAAGATGTGGATACTGATGCGAGGGCACTTGTGGGATACGAGCGCGATCAAGATGTAAATGGATTAAGTCAGAATTTTATACCTCATTGGACAACTGTTGAAGGCCGGATCGAATATGGCACTCCTTTCCAAATAACCGATACAGAGAACGGTACGTTGATAGATTCAAATTTAGCAGAAGGTACATATTCAAACTTGACTGGCCCGCCCATAGATATTCCTACTCCAAAAGTGGAAGAAATATTAGAGACTGACCCTGAATATGGTTCATTCGTCGATTTGGACGGAAATGACGGCAACGAAGATATAAAACACAAAGATGACGCAGCTACTGTGCCCCTGGCGCGGGATCCAGGTTATGCTAATCTCAACAATCCAACTGTCCCAATTGGTCTTGTGTCGGATAATACTGTAACAGATCCTTTTTCCGGAAATGCAATGGAATTATTTACAGGTGATTTACGCTTTAGCGATGACTCAGCATTTGGTATTTATCATGGCCCGGCTGTTGTAAGTGATGAATTTCGTGCTGAGGAAGGTCAGTTCCTGCGCTTGAATTATACAGCCAATGGTGATGTCGATCACTATCACGTGTCTGGATATATTTTTAAAATTGATGAAGCCACTGGCGAGTATGAAACGGATGAAAATGGTGATGCAAAAATCACCATGGCATTAAGTGAAACTGGTGAAACTGAACTCAATGGTCGTGCCTCTGTTGAAATAGACGAAGCCGGTCAGTACCGATTTGTATTTATCGTTGGTACCTTTGATAAGACAGGGGGCTTTGAAGCGGGTGCTAGTATGAGAATTGACAACATTGTTGCAGAATTCCCGTATTCTATAAGTGAAGAAGCTGTGTCCGCTCTTTTACAGTCGGTAAATTATTCTTATGATGATACTTCTACTATTGGAACCAAGACAGTGACATCAACTCTACGAAATAGTGACGATACGCATCTGTTGACTGATGATGCAATAATTAATCTGGAAGGATTTGATAAGGCTGATCAGTCAGATGGTCCTTATATGTTAGCACCAACGCTTAATTTGGTAAAAACGCCGAGCGATGGGGCAGCAAATGATGCGAGCATCCTCACATCAAAAATCGAAGAAGTTCAGCAGCGTTTGAATAATGCCCGAGTTCAGGCAGGCTCGCAATATGCGGCACTCGAGGAAGCCATCGATAGCACAACAGATCTGAGATCCCAATTTGCCTTGGGCAGTGGGACGCTAAGTGATCTTAACTTTTCTCTTGAAACGGCACATCTAACTCGAAGACAGATGCAGCAGGATGTGGCAACAACAATGTTGGCTCAGGCCAATAAGACACAATCAAGTCTAGTTTCTCTAGTTGATGGATCCTACAGAACTTATCTGAACGCTCAGTTCTCACATCTGAAATAAATAATTTGATAAAATTAGCTGGCTTCCAAGTCCCAGTAATCCAGAGGCCCAAGTATATACTCTCCGCATGACCATTCGGGGAGTATTTTGGGAAACTTTGCCAAACTTCCGCTATTAAATAAAGTGGGAGGGCTTCGTCGGCACTCTATTTGCATTTCATTGTGGCGATCTTTTTCCATATATGCATGCTTGCATGTACCACATTTGTCTTNTGCCATTTTAATCTCCAAGTTTATATTAACCAGTTAAAGATGGTAAAACAATAAGTACGAATTTTCACTATGTCACATAATTTATTAGGGCATTGAAATAGTTAGAAAGAGAATATTATTCGTCCAGCTGATTTTCAATTTCTATTTGATGGTGGAGTTTAAGCACTTCGAGTTGTTCTTTAGTTAACGAATACGGGTCTTTGTCAAATTGACTTTTAAGTAACATAATGGCCCATTCAAAGTGACTTGGTGTATCTTCATTTTCCATAAAAGTATGAACGACCCATGGGAACTAAAATTTAGTTTAACGCATACAAATCTAGTATTTATAGAAACCGATCTAATTTTTTAATTTATAAATTTTGATAATTTATTATGGCACCTTAATTGCAGAGCAAGCTTTATGGTGACTAAACATAAAATATCTCGACGAGTTTTCGGACTTGGTATTATTTCAGCAGGATTGTGTGAAGCAGCAGCACCGCTCATTGATTTAGGAGGCACAAAGACCCCATTTATTTCAACTTCTAGGGGTAAAAAGATCATTGAATTTAATTCTCGACTAAATATTCAAGGACAAAATGGCGTTTATTTTGATCCCGAGCCTGAATTGAAAATTGGTCATACAAAGCACAATTTTATTACTGATAATCGAAACTATGTTCCTATGAAAACTTTTAGGCTTCTTTTAGAAAATGGAAATACTGGTGAAAGTTATTTGTACTCAATAGCCAGCTCGTTTTTCAACAACCAAATAGACTATGGTTTTTTTGATTATTTTTTTCGTGACTGGCGGGAAAATAAGGAAATTAAAATGGATCGTGGAGTGGTCAATAATTTCTTAAAAATTTGTGAAAACTTAGTTGGAACTGAAAAAACATTGAATGTGATTATAACTTCTGGCTACAGAACGTTAAAAACAAATGAATATTTGAGGGAAAACAGCTCACAAGTTGCGAAAAACTCAATGCATTTATCAGGCCGCGCTCTTGATTTTACAATTAAAAATAAATCCATTGGAAAATTAGAGAAAGTTGCTGATTTGCTTACCCCAGGCGGCTTAGGGGTCTACTCGGGCTTTATTCATATTGATACGGGACCACATCGCCGCTGGAATGCCTAACATCTTCTCTGCGTAAATGTTAGTATAAAAAGAGCTAGAATATTTTTTAAAAATATCAGATCATTGGGCATGAGTACTCGATACGAAGAAATTCAGGTAAATGTCCTGAGAATTTTAGAGCCAGCAACTTTAGGTGACCGGACCTCGAGAATTTGGGATATCAGTCTTTTCTCTTTAGTCGTGTTGAATTTAATTGCTGTCGCATTGGAATCTGTTCCGGCCTTTCAAGGTAATTATGGAAATTGGCTTTATAATTTTGAGTTGTTTTCTGTAATTGTGTTTTCATTTGAATATATCGCTAGAGTTTGGTCGGCTCCAGCGAAAAGAGAGATTGATTTAACAAACTCACCTCTCAAAGCCAGAGTCCGTTATATCTTTAGTTTTTATGGCTTAATTGATTTGGTTGCTATTTTACCGTTTTACATTCAGGCGTTTTTCCCAGGGTTAGATTTAAGGGTCCTAAGAGCTCTTAGGCTGCTAAGAATATTAAAGTTAAATCACTATAACTCCGCACTTGATGACCTTTTTGGAGCAATTGTAGAAGAAAAAAAATCTTTCATGACAACATTGTACATTTTTTCTGTAGCTTTCGTTTTGTCATCTTCACTTATCTATTATGCCGAACACAAGGTTCAACCAGAGGCATTTAGATCCATTCCAGATGCAATGTACTGGTCAATAATAACGCTTACTACTGTTGGTTACGGTGATGTCAGTCCTATTACAGTATTTGGTAAAAGCATCGCGGCCATAACAGCAATTTTTGGAGTAGTGGTTGTCGCTCTGTTAACTGGTATTGTGGCAAATGCATTTAATGCTCAAATGGAGAGGCGAAAAATTATTTTCGAAGATCAAGTTCGAGAAGCCTTGTTAGATGGTGTTTTAGATAGTGATGAGGAGGCTTCCTTGGATGATTTGAGGAAGAAATTCGGAATGTCAAAAATACAGGCAGATGCACTAATAGAACATGTAAAAAAATTAAAGGAAGAAAAAGAGTGAGACTAGAAAAATGAGGAATTTTTGAGCATAGCTAGTCCAAAGGCTGTCATAAAGTATTTATTCGCATCTATTTTAGTTGGAACGGCTTTGGGTGTGAGTGGAGCGTTTGCAGCTCAAGGTTTTCGTTCTGGTATTATATTTGTTTCAGATTTTTTAAAACGAATTTACCAAGGTGAGCCAAATTTTTTCTTCTATCTGTTTACACTTTCTATAGCGCTTTTGTTTGTGCATTACTCTAAGATTTTTATAAAAGGCAAACCTTTTCAAAGTGTTGCTGATAGTATCTACCTTGCCCATAAGTCAAATAATGAAACAGATGTAAGGGTTGGGATTGTCAGCACTTTGGCTGCTTTTTTTTCTGCCAGTGGCGGTGCAAGTATAGGCCAGTATGGCCCACTAGTACATTTTGGGACAACACTTGGAGCATGGTTGAAGCAAAAAATGCCCTTTAACTTTACCCCAGATCTATACATTGGTGCTGGTGTTGCTGCGTCAATTTCTTCGGGTTTCGGAGCTCCCTTGGCAGGCTTGATATTTGCGCATGAAGCTATCTTGAGGCACTATTCGCACAAGTCAATTCTCGCAATTGCTACAGCATCTGGGATATCTTATGCGGTGTCTACTGCCATTTGGGGTGATGCAAATATAATTGCTGTATCGCCGGATCAATTCAATTTATTGTTAATTTTAATTATTTCGTTTTTAGCGGGGCCAATTTTTGGTTTTATTGCCATTTTGTATATGAAAAGTCTGCTGTTTTTTAATAAAATTTCTGATCAACAAAACTTCAGTCTGATTTATAAATACGGCATTTGTGTTATTTCACTCAGTATAATTGGGCATTTTGTGCCAGAGGTTATGGGTTTGGGCGCCGAAACTGTTGGTGGAGTTTTAGGGTCAGATTACACATTGGTCCTACTCGTGGTAATTGTACTAGGCAAGATTTTAGCCACGTCAATATCCCTAAACTTTGGCTTTTTTGGAGGTGTCTTCTCTCCAGCAATTTTGGTGGGGGCTGGAGCTGGAGCTGTCGTTTCTGCAATATTAGTTTTGATAGGAGTCTTCGAACAATTTCAGCAAGCTTTAGTAGTTAGTGGAATAGCGGCTGTTGCTGGGGCGGTAATTGGAGCTCCCTTATGTATGGTTATTATCGTTTTGGAGCTTACAAACTCATATGCTTATGCGCTAGCTTCACTGGTGGGGCTAGCTATATCAGTGGGTTATGTGCAAGTGAGATTTGGTTCGTCCTATTTCGATGTACAACTATTAAATAGAGGTATTGATATTTCTGATGGTCGAACAGGATTATTTATGTATGAAACTGAAATTTTAGAATTTGCAGAGGTAAATTTTCAAACCGTAAAAGAAAGTGATAGTGTTGAAAAAGCTGTCTCTTTGATGTCCAGTGCTAATCAATCGGAGCTCATAGTTTTAGATGCAAATGATGAGTTTAAAGGTAAAATTAATTCATTATCATTATTTAATAAATCTGGGACTTTGCTAGAGTCTGATGTAATCGACACTAATAGCATAGTGATCGAGCATGATGCATCCTTGCAAAGTGCAATGGAAATAGCTGCTGATTTTGTTGGGGAAATTATTCCTATCGTGAATACTAATACAAAAAAAACAGTTGCAGTTATTACTGAAGGGGCGATATTTCAGGCCTATTTATCTAAACAAAACCAGACGGTGGATGTGGAAAAAAGATAATGAAAAGTTTTCTTGTTTCAATTTTACTTATACTGCTTGCCAAGGTAGCGTTTGCGAATTCAGAATACAGATGTGGTGTCAGTTTAATATTTGATAGTGATGGAACAGGATCTGTTGCTAATTATATTCTAAGTCTTCAGGTTAAAAATACTACTGGACGAAATATAACTGGTGTTTCTGTAATTTATAAAGATAAGGAAGGTGAAGTTGTTGGTAATGCTGCCCTAAAATGTTCTGTAAACTCTTCGGATATTAAACCTGGAAGCTATGGTGAATGTGTCAGAACACTCCAACGCGTAGACGGTGAATATATCAATTCATTTGGCATAAAAAAATGGACTGAAATCGTAAACACGCAGCTAGAAATGTTAAATTCCATTCAATTTTGTGATGTTTTAGGTTTCTCCTATTAAGATCCATCAAAAATTATTTCTTTTAAGTTTATTTTTATAGTTGAGACATCAGCGCTTTTATAAATTTTATCTAAACTTCTGTAGAGTGAGAAATTCATCGGAACATCAGATCGAATGAGGTGAGAACTATTCAACGAAGAAGTTTCTTTATAAATTATTTTTTCTGAGATGAGAATATCTATGACTTCATCTTTATCCATTCCAAAAAACACACTTACTTTGGCTCCACTCAAATTTCGCTTTGTCTGGTTTTCTATCGTCGCCATGACCCGGAACGCTTTTATCCCGTTATAAAGAATAATTGGTTCGAGTAAGGGTAGCCTAACGATCACATCCGGGTTTGTAATCTTTTGATCTGTGCAAAATGCAATTGATTTTTCTTCAATAAAGCAACCGAGCTGAATAGTCTTCAAGTGCTCTGGTCTGAGATAACTATTAGCTGATAAGGCACTTGAGAGCAGACAAAAAAATGTAAAAAAATTTCTAAGATTAAATCTCAACATAAAAGTTCTTTTTAACTCGACGTATTAGTCCTTGGTGCACATCTTTTGCTTCTTGGGAGTCATACCTAAAAAGTTTTCCAGCCATTTTTTTCTCTGCTTCTAGGCGAGAATAGATCAACACGGCCGTAAACTTTTCCTCTACTTTCTCAATATTTGTAATCGCGAACTTTACGTCTTTTGCCTCTAAGTATTCATTCTTTAAGGCTGCCTGAAGTCGTTGAATGGAGTCAGCTTTCACCTGTGAAAGAGAGTTTTTAGCGGTGTTCGCTAAAACTTTTACTTTTTGCACCGCTATCTCAATATCTTGGTCACTCGGTCTTGGTGTTTTGCAAACAATAATATTATTATCAGTGGACATTATTTTAAGTCGGTGTTCTTTCAATACTTCCTTTATATGTGGAATGTACTCATCGCTGCTGAAACGAATTGTTATTGAGTCTGCAGTTGAGCGCTCTTTGATGATCTCTACGTATTGACCAAGTTTTCTAGGCCGAAACTTTATCCAAACAGTAACAGTTTTAAATATCTGAGAGAAATCATTTAAGGCTACTGAATTCTCAGCATTGTTAAGAAAAGTGTCTATAACGTCATTCATGCGCTCTTTGGCACTATTAATGTACGAATTTTGATCCTCCACAATATGGACGATATTTTTTACAGCTGACGATTGTTCCTCTTCTGTATTTTCTGTTTTTTCTTCAGTAGCCACTTTAGTTCCCTTCAGAAAGTCAAGTTGTGCATCGATTTTGTATTTTGCCTTATCATAAACTTATTTTAATTTAACTTGCCATCAAAATAAAATCTAAATAGTTTATACAACTTTGTCTGGAAGGTGACCTGCTTAGCACAGCTGCGAGCAGGCCCGATTTATTTGACGGCTTAGTCGAGATTTCTTCCAGTATTTCTAATTCTTTTTTGAAATTTGAAAAATATGTTTCTTTTGTCTCATAGGATAACTTTTTCAAACACTTAGAAAGATGTCTCGAACCCTTCTTATCGAGAACATTTACTATGTTTATTAGATTTAAATCACTGGACGGACTTTTTCTTTGTGCGCTGATCGGCCGGATTATTTTTTTGGTTGAATCTTTAGTATCTAGACTTTCATCGGACACAGTAGGGGCTGCAAAGGCGATTTCTGGCATTATTACCAATGGGGGTTGGCTAATCGATGAAACGCTCCCGAAGCCGTATACTTTTTGAAAATCTTTATTTAACCCTGCGATGACTTCAAACTTTGTATCACAATGAGGCGTTTCATTTGTGAGTGCATTGGTGTTACAATTTTGTTTGGTGTTCGCTAGTGATTGACTGCTGCTGAGAGCTAAAACAAACAGTATTTTAGTAAAAGTTCCAATAAGACTTAAGCCTAATTTGCCAAAATTATGTCGATTCACCATTTTATTTTCTCTCTAGTCAATAAATTCACTGCCTATTCACAGCAAATCATATGCCAAATCGGGAAAATCATCTAAAAACAAGCAAATTAAATTTTTTTGACACGAGACAACTATGAAAATAAAATAAAGAAAATCAATTAGGAGCTTCTATGCAAATTACTGCTAAAGTAACAATTAGTGACGCAACTTTTGAAGAATGGTCTAAATTTTTTGATAGCTACAAACAAGAACGGAGTCAGTTCGTGACGAATGAGCTTGTTGAAAAAGTAAACGAGAATGAGGCCAAAGTGAGTTTCGAAATCACTGATTTAGAGGGACTTACAAAACTTTCATCATCGCCAGCCATTATTTCAAAGGAAGAAGAGCTTGGTGTGGTAACTGAAATTTTATAGGTTTTTCATTACATGGTATAGTTCGTGCTTTGATACCGCGTGAGGTAAACTATGATTTTGTTACAAACTGTTGTCCCAGCTATGCTTGTATTCGTAATTTTTATAGTTGGACATTTTTTTATATCGAGCAAGGGTTCAGGCATTTACTTGCCCGATATGGATTTTGAAATAGAAACTGCTGTTGAGGAACCTGAAGAAGAGGTAAACCCAATAGATATAGACCCTGAAACGGGTTTAATATTACCTGATAAGTATAATTACTTAAAGATAGAGAATGTATTTTCCGGCAAACTTGTTGGTTCGGATAAACTCTTTAGCATCGAGGTCGCGTTGGTAACCAAGCAGCCGATTATTTCCTCTGATCTATTTATCTCTGCCTTATATGAGATGGAGCCAGATTTGATTGCAGAAATAACAAAAGTTATTCTGGAAGTGACGCAAGAGCAATTAATCGAACTTGAGGGGCGAGAACAATTGACTCAGGCGATAAAAGATCACTTAAATCAATATCTTGTTGATAAAGACATGTTTCCGGGTGTGACAGGTGTTTTTATAACAAATTTCAATATTGTTTAGATTTGGCATTGTTTTTGCAAAATATGATACAGATATTGGAGGCGTACATGAAACATGAAGTTATAGAAAATCCTTCCACTTACAACGTTCTTCGAATGATGTTTGAGTGCAGGACTTTTGACGAAAAAAATGACGAGAAAGAAGTCAGACAGTTCGAAACAGTGCAAAGTTTCAAAATAGGAAAGGCCAATCCTGTGGTTTCTAATCAGGTAGAGGTAAAATCAGTTCTTATTTAACTTTATTTTTAGTTAAGAGTAAATTCAATAACCCTAGTACGATAACGCCACAACTTGGAACAAAGAGTAGATCTAAAGGCTTCTCAATATTTAAGTTAAAAATAAGACGAGCTATAAAATTTACTATTATTAAAACTCCAAAAGCTATTGTTATTTGGGTTCTAATTAGCTTACAACGTTTACAGCCTTTAGCCATTAGTACACACTTTCATTGATTTGAACTATTTTTTAGATTAGTACGGAATTATGCAAGTTTCGTACCAAGAGTATAGCACGCTCGGTAAGAGTCGACCAGTTGTGTTAAGTACACCAACGACCCAAGATGTAAGGAACACTTATCTTCAGCCAAATCTTTCATCTGAAGTAAATCAGACTGATAAAATTTTTGGGGAAAATTACAATTTAAAACGGGTATATAGTCCATATTTGTCACCTTCTCAGGTGGTTGTTGAGCAATTAACAGTCAATCAACAAATTGCTCCTATATATGTTCACAATATCGCTCGAACAAAGTATTTTAATATATCTCGGCCAGCTGCGCCTTCCGATCATAACAAGTTAAATCTTTATGCTTGATCCATGATGTCGAATGGGCTGAATTCAATGGCTCCCATTTTCTTAATAAATTCGCTAGACTCAAATGATTTAATTTCCCAATCAGAGGGCATACGCTTTTGTGAGCCTTGTTTGCTCCTAAAAATAAAGGCTTGGAAATGTTTGCGGATAATTCTGAGATCTAACTCAAAAGACTTTAACCCTTTCATTGGGTTCCACATCAAAGAATCCCACCCCCGTTCTTTACCATTTCGGCGGAAAAATATTCGCTCGAATGCATAACTTTTCAGTACCACATCCGACTCCTCTACGTTGGCATCAGCTAGACAACGAAGGAATGTTTCAGCCACATCGCGCAAGTCATCAACAGTCAATTCTTTGTACTCTGTGCTAATGTGATCAGATATTTTTTTACATATGAGGTCTAGGGGAAGTGAACCCGTTAAGAATTTTTCACAGGCAAAAGTAGCTGCGCATTCGAGAATAAATACGGGACAATGTTTATCCATTTGATCCTAAACTGAGTCTTCGATTCCATTCCAACCATCTAGTATAAGATTAACGTATTCTATAGATTTGTCCATATTATCAGAGCCTTTTTCACGAAGAACGTAATCAAGAACGGCTTGTCTTGAAAATTCGTAGACTTTGAAAAGATTTTTAGCTAGATCACCTCCAGTTTCAAAGTCCAAGCATTTTTGTAAGAAGTATATGCTGGTAAGAGATTGCTCAAAAAAAGGTTCCCGCTCTTCGGCGCTTTCTGCTGACTTCAAATCAGTCATGGACTCTAAAAGTTTAGTGAGAGCAATTTTTACCGCTTCATAATTTTCAGCTTTGCTAGTCATAGCATTGGATTTTGTATTGGCGTATTCATTGCGCGCAAAAGCTATATTCATTTTTTCTCCTCCATACTTCTTCAAACGGCACCTCCTATGTTAATTTTAGTCTATTTGTCAAAAAATTGAATTTTTTTTTATTTGGTAAATAAAATTACAATTCAGTCCAAACATTATTTTTATAAGTTATTGAAAAATATAACTTTAAAATGATTGGCATTTGCTTTGCTATTCATCGTCGGAGGATTTTTTATGATCATAATTGATGAAAATAACAAAGAGTTTGCATTGGAGGTCGAGACAGTTCTGCGTGGCCGGGGAGTAGACAGCGTGGTTTTTTGTGAAAAGGTGATCGACAATGGTACAAGGTCTGAGAAAGTTTTCTTGTCCTCTGCTTCTTCAAATGCTGATCCAAAGTCCGATAAAAACTTAATACCATTTTTAAAAAAGAACGGATTTAAAAGGGCTTGTATTCTAGAATGGAATGCAACTACTTTTTCAGTAGAGGGCTTCTTGAACGGTGCGATCAGCATTTGCAAGGTTCCAGTATCTTTTAACGATAAAAGCCCTCTCAAGTATTTTTATCTAAACTATTTTGTAGAGAGCGTAGTAAAGACAATTCCAAATCTCCCTTGTATGGACGATAAATCTGTAAAATTGACTGCGCTAATTAGGAAAATAGCAACAACAGATGCAACAGTATTGGTAAATGGACCAACCGGCACCGGAAAGGAACTAGTTTCTAATCTAGTTCACCATTTCTCCAGTCGTAGGGAAAACGCATTTGTTGCTGTGAATTGCGCCGCTATTCCTGATCAAATGTTAGAGTCAATGCTGTTTGGTCATGAGAAAGGTGCATTCACGGGTGCTGTTCAGCCAAATAAAGGGTTACTACGTGCGGCAGATCAAGGCACTGTTTTGTTGGATGAAATTTCAGAAATGCCACTAACTTTGCAAGCAAAACTATTGAGAGTAATCCAGGAAAAAAAGGTAATGCCAATTGGAACCAGTCAAGAAATTAATGTTGATGTTCGGATTGTAGCCACAACAAACAGAAATATGCTTGATGAAGTAAAAAAAGGAAATTTCAGAGAGGATCTCTATTACAGACTTAATGTATTTCCAGTCAATACGCTGCACTTATCGGAACGGAGAAGTGATATTCCTTCGATTGTGGCTAATATGCTTTACAAAATGGACTTGAATTACGATGAAAAGACTAAAATTTGTAGTGAGGCATTGGTCCAATTAGAAAATTATAACTGGCCAGGCAACGTAAGAGAACTTCACAATGTTATTCAAAGGGCTAAAATACTTTGTTCAAATGGTGAAATTCAACCTTCAGACTTAATTTTTGATAGTTTCGCAAATGATCAAACAACGAACACAGCTGAAGCTTTAGCAGCAAAATTTCGAAACAATGTTTCCGATGAGGTTTTACTATGAAGATTACGGCATCTAACACTCAATTAGTTCAACAAAAAGTCGATTTAATTAATACTATTGTTGATCAGCCCCAAAAAGCTGATGATCGGGGAATACCTAGTTTTTCTGAGAGACTTAATTCAGGACTAGAGCAAGTAGCTCAAACACAAAATGAAGCAGCTCAACTGGCTAAAGATTTTGAATTGGGTGTGGAAAATGACCTGGCTCGCGTCATGGTTGGGCAGCAAGTGAGCTCACTAGCATTTCAACTTACCTTAAATGTTAGAAATAAAGCTTTAAGTGCGTACAAAGATATAATGAACATGCCGGTATGATAGGTTAAGTTATGGCAAACGTAGAAGAATTTCAGAATGAAGCTCCTTTGGTAACTCAAAGAACGGGCTTATTGGCCACCAGTTCAAACGCTCTCGCAAGAGTTCGTGAAGCGATTGATCAACCTGGGTTTCGAAGGGCGTTCCCTACATTGCTGGCCAGTTTAACAGCAGTTGCAGCAATAGTATTGTATTGGGGTATGCAAAAGCCTGAGATGACTACTCTTTATAGCTCTCTGACAGAGACAGAAAAATCTAAAGTATTAAACTCTCTCAGAAACATGGGTGTTGAGGTTCAATTGGATCCAGCAACCGGTGAAATACTTGTACCTACTGGCGAATATCATCAGTCTAGAATTTCATTAGCAGCTCAGGGTTTGCCTGAGTTTTCCGGTAACGAAATGAGCAATTTAGATAACTTGCCACTTGGGATTTCTAGATCTGTAGAAGGAGTAAGACTGCGGCAGGTTCAGGAAGCCGAATTATCAAAATCAATTGCTGAAATAAGCAGCGTGAAAGCTGCAAGAGTTCATCTAGCTTTGCCAGAAAAGTCAGTTTTTGTTCGTGATCAGACCCCACCTACAGCATCTGTTTTTATAAACTTAAAAAATGGTCGCAAACTCGACAAAACTCAAATTTTGGCTATTACAAATTTGGTTTCATCTTCGGTTCCAGGCATGAACCCTAGTAACGTTTCTATAGTCGATCAGTTTGGTAACCTGCTATCAAACGCACCTGATGATCCTGACCAAATCCTAGCAGACAGCCAACTTGAGTATAGAATGAAACTGGAAAACATTTACAGAAATAGGATACAAAGCTTGGTCACACCGATAGTGGGGAGTAACAACGTCAATGCTCAAGTAAACTTAGAAATAGATTTCACGAGAAGAGAAGTTTCACAAGAAATTGTTGATCCAGATGGTTCTGCAACTTTGAGCGAGCAGAATTCTTTAAATGTAACTGCAAAGAAAGATGCTATTGGAATTCCGGGTGCCATTTCTAACGAGCCTCCACAAGAGGCAATCGTTAATCAAGAACAAAATCAGGCAGGTGCTGCCGCTAACAACGCAGCAACGGAAGAACAAGAAAAATTTGAGACAAAATCCTCTACGGAATTAAAAAACTATGAAAATAGTAAGACCTTTGAGACCGTAAAAAACCCATCTAACGTTATTACGCGAATTGATGCAGCTCTTTTGATAAGACATAAAAAAGTTGTTGACCCAGAGACGCAAGAAGTAACTTACGAGCCTGTAGCTGCTGAAGTAATTCAAGAATTAGAAAACTTGGTGAAGAGCGCTCTTGGTATTAAAATTGAACGTGGGGACACATTGACAATCACATCACAACCTTTTGTTGAAGAATTTAATGGGTTTGAGGAAAAATGGTATGAAACCCCATGGTTCAGATCAACAATCGAAAACAGTCTGTTAGTTTTACTTATTGGGATAGTAGCGCTTGGAGTGGTTCGCCCAATGCTTAACAAAATATTAGTTCCAACTGCTAGTACTAATTCTGTAATGGAGCTTTATGCTGAAGCGGAGACTATGGCTGAAATGGCTGCTAAGCGGGCAACTGAAACGGCAGCTGTAGAGGTTGACGAAGGTGAGAGTTTGGATGAGATTAAAGCGAAACTTAAACCTAAGAAACGTGCTGGCATCTCTGCAGATCTTCTAGATACGGCGAACACATACGATGATAAAGTTGCACTGGTTCGTATGATTGTTACTGACGAAGCAGGACGGGTAGCAAATGTTTTCAAGCAAATGATGAGAGATGATCTCGAATTGCTTAAATAAGGATCATACAAATGGCTGAAGAAAATAATGAAGAAAATGTACAAGAGTTAAGTGGTACAGAAAAATCTGCTATCTTGATGATGTTACTTGGTGAAGATGAAGCCGCAGCTGTTCTTCAAAAGCTGACTCCTAGAGAAGTACAGCATTTGGGTACGGCCATGTATTCTGTAACTGGTGTAGATCAAACTACAGTAAACGCCGTTTTAGATGAGTTCTTAGAAACAATTAAAAAGCAGACAGGGTTAGGTTTAGGAGCTGGTCAGTATATTGAAAATGTTCTTACTAAGGCCTTGGGCGATGACAAAGCGCAATCTGTTTTAGGCCGCATAACTCCAGCAAGTTCAGAGTCACAGATAGATATTTTGGACTGGATGGACGCTCGTGCAATCTCCGAGTTGATTATTGATGAACATCCGCAGATTAAAGCTCTCATCATATCATATTTAGAGTTTGGTTTGGCGGCAGATGTTCTGACCCTTTTACCAGACGATCTTCAAGCTGATATAGTGAGACGGATTGCTACCTTAGAGACTGTTGAGCCAGGTGCGATTAAAGAATTAGAAAGAGTTATGAAAGCTAAATTTGCTGCTAACACCTCGCTGCGCGCATCGCAAATTGGTGGTGTAAAAGCAGCTGCAAAAATCATGAACTTTACAAAAACAGATATGGAGTCTCGTATACTGAATGCTATTAAGAAAGAGGATCGCGATCTTATGGCTGAAATACAGGACAATATGTTCGTTTTTGAAAATCTTGGAGGATCAGATGATCGGTCGCTGCAAACCTTGCTTCGATCTGTTGACCAAGATGTATTAGTTGTCGCGATGAAGGGTGCTGATGCACAATTACAAGAAAAGCTTTTGGGTTGTATGTCAACACGCGCAGCGGCAAATATCCGTGATGAAATGGAAGCTCTAGGGCCTGTGCGGTTGACAGAGGTTCAAGAAGCACAAAAGCAAATTATCAATGTTGCTAGAAAACTCTCTGACGATGGTACTATTGTACTTGCTGGACGCGGTGGTGAGGAAATGGTCTAATGGAAAGTGACGATATTTTAGATCAGTCACAGGAAAATCAGGTTGACTCTATCGACATTAGAGATTTGCTAGACGTAGCAAATGCCAAAGTGTTTGATGATGACCACGACCTAATCAGTAAAACCAAAAATTTCGAAAAAGTTGCTAGTTTTTTTGATCTTATAAAATCGGATACCGTTGCAGAACCGGAAAGTGTTGAAAGTGATTTTACAAATTCAACTACTCAAGAGGAAGACACTGGAGATGACAATGATAGTGTTGATCAAGAGAAAGATGGTATCGATCAAGAGAAAGCAGTTTCTAGTGATTATAATGAAAACCAAAAAGCAGAAGATTTACCTGAAGATAGCCAGGAAACTGATGAGAAATCCGAAGAAATCGCATCAGTAAAGAATATGGATATAGAAGAAACGATCGAAGAACACTCAGAAAATCAAGAAGAATTTGAGCCGACAAATGTATTTGAGCAGTCTACCGATACCACGACAAAAAATGATGAAAGCTTAGAGAATAGCGAAATTTCCTCTATAGAGAATTCTGAAGAATATCAACGTGGTTACCAAGATGCGATAAAAGAATTTGAATCTACATTATTGTCTGAGAAGCAGTCAATTTCAGACTTTGGGAAAACTTTATTATCAGTCAGAGATGATGCAGCGGTTTTGATTGAAGAACTAATTAAGGAAAAAGTAATAGAAATTTCTAGCGACTTTTTGGGTAAGTCGATTTCTGAGATACCTGAAGATTTCATGAAGAAAGTAAAAGATGTAACCAGCTCAATCTTATCGAGTAGTAAAGAAATAATTGTAGAATTTAATGAAATAGATGCAGCTGCACTAAAAGAAAATTTAAGCTTCGATGAGCTTCCCATGAAGATACGGGAGGTCACTGATCTTGGTCGCGGTGAATTTCGAATGATTGTAGGTAAGTCTCGATATGAGCAAAGGATTTCAGATTAGATTATGGCATCTTTAGAAGAAAATCTTTTAGTAAAAAATAATCCAGAAAATTTTTTGGACTATGTTGCTACGAGCTTAAGAAGGAAAAGGCTTACAGAATGTATGCACTTAGGAAGCGTAATTGCGTATGATGGTTACGTTGTTACCGCCAGTAGTTTGCCATGCATAGTTGGCTCTTTATGTAGCATAGAAAACGATCAGGGTGAAAAGGTTACCGGGGAAGTAGTTAGAATTGAAGAGGCTGCAGTCGATATAGTGCCTCATGACAATGCCTTTGCAATAGGTATTGGAGATAAAGTTGTTCTTATGGAAGTTTCTCAGGAAGTTGAGGTTGGTCCGGAATTATTAGGGCGTGTAGTTGATGGTTTAGGCTATCCGCTTGACCAAGCAGGACCATTGGGTTGTAAAGAAAAGATGAATTTGAATGGGAGTTCAATTAATCCGTTTCAGAGAAGCCCAATAACAGAAGTATTAGATGTTGGCATTAGGAATATAAATGCAAATTTAACAGTTGGCCGAGGACAAAGAATAGGGATTGTCGCAGGGTCGGGTGTGGGAAAATCTGTTTTACTTTCTATGATTGCAAAAAGTACTGAGGCTGACGTGGTCGTCATCGGCTTAATCGGTGAAAGGGGGCGAGAGTTAACATCTTTCACAACTCAAGTTTTGGGTTCGCACTCTCGAGATAAAGTTGTAGTCGTTGCGGTGCCAGCCGATAGATCGCCGTTATTACGTATTCAGGGTGCCAAACGCGCTACAGCCATTGCCGAGTACTTCAGAAATGAAGGTAAAAATGTTTTATTAATTATGGACTCTTTGACAAGGGTAGCACATGCTCAAAGAGAGGTTGGGTTAGCACTAGGTGAACAGCCTACTTCCCGTGGATATCCACCATCAGTTATCTCTCTTCTCCCTAATATTATAGAAAGAACAGGAACTAGTTCAACAACGGGTGGAACTATCACGGCAATCTACACTGTCTTGGCGGACGGTGATGATGTTACCTCTGATCCGGTAGTTGATGCAGCCCGCGCTATTTTAGATGGTCATATCGTTTTGAGTAGAGACTTGGCACAACAAGGCATTTATCCGGCAATAGATGTAAACCAATCTGTTAGTCGTTTGATGACAGAAATTGTAGCACCGGAACATGTTAAAAGCTCACAACTACTAAGAAAATTTATTTCAAAGTATAATGAAAACAAAGACTTGATATTGATGGGTGGCTATGTCCAAGGCCAGGATTTAGATTTAGATCAAGCTATGAAAATCTGGCCTTCGATAATTGAATTTTTACAACAAAACGATGACGAAAAATGCGACTTTGCTGAATCTGCTGGCAAGCTTAGTGCTTTAGTTGGTGATGCAATATGAAAAAGGTTAAACAAATAGGTCTCCTTCAAACTAAAGAAAAACTAAATCAGAATAAGACGATTTCTCATTTGGCAGATATAGAGCTCGAGGTTGAGAAGTGCTTAAAAGTTGAAAATGAATTAGAAGAAATAGCAAAACAGAAATCTTCAGAGAATGAAAAGGTGAGTTCATATTCTTTTCAAGCAAATAGGCACTTGGTGCAGAAGGTTATGGAACAGCGTGAGATAATACAAAATAGGCAAGAGTATTTAGCGAAAGAAAAAATTGCAGCAGCGCAAGAAATAAGTAGGTCTAAAGCAAAAACAGACGTTTTGGAAAAAAGGAAAAGACTTGAAAGAGCTAAAATTCTGGCAGAAAATGAATTAAAACAAGAAGATAAATTCAACTATATCATCAAGCGTTAGGCTGGCATCAATCTTGCAAATGTTAGTGCAAATAACTTTGTTTGGGCGCATGAATGACAAATATCGTTGGTGGAAGTAGTAGTAATTTTACTCAAACTGGGGCGTCTATGGACTCAAATAATCTTTTGGGGTCCGAAAGCGGGTCTAGTTTAGATTTTTTACAATTAATATCGGTTGCTCTTGATCATCCCAATGGCGTCGCTGCCTCAAAGGACAGTTCAGTTTCAATTGATGGTGAAAAATTAAGTGACAGTTTTTCTCTAGAGTTAGTTAATGATAAGTCCTATGGCCCAAAAGCTTTAGTTAATGAAAAAATAAATTTAATTTCTTTAGATAATTTGGAAGGCTCTAATGATCTTATCTCTTTAATAGAGGATTTACCTTCAGAACATGAAGAGCAAGAAAATTTAGGTCAAAAAAGTCTGACAGCCTCAAATGTTTTGGTTAGGTTTGTACCAGACAGTAAACTTACTGAAACGGATTTCGCTGGTCTTAAAAGTATGATTTCTCCAGAATTACTGGAAGAAATAAACAAATACTCTGAATTACAGACCGCATTACACAACTTCACGCAAAAATCAAAAATTTCCAATTTTGATTTGTCGGAAGAACCTTTGATTCAATCTGAAGAAATATTGCCAAATTTAATTTTAGATGAACCAAAGCAAGCAGAAAACATTATTCTAGAAAGTAAAATATCTCAATCGGGCTCCTTTAAACAAACCGATAATTTAAACGAAAAACCTAATCAAACAATTTCATCATCAATATTGAATGCACTCTCCTTTGAGCAACATGAGGACAAACCAATATTGCTGAATCTTAACGAGCTTGAAGAAGTTAAATCTTCAAATATTGATTATACTAAATTGACCAAAATTTATCTCAATTCAGATATTTCTGCTGGAAAAAATCTTGATGACAAAACCGCCATAGAAGTAAATGTGAGCTACGATGACGGACTAATAAAAGTTAATCTTAAAAAAATGGGCGGTGATAACCTCAAAGTAACTGACCAAACAATTCAGATTTCAGAAATCCTTTCATCTGAATTAAAAACCAATGTAAATGAGGTTACACTCAGTGAGACAAATAGTTTGCCTAAAGCTGAAACTGTTAACGCGCCTCTGAGCGAAGTTAGGGACGTTTCAACACCCGATATTACTATATTTGGCAATGACGCAACTGATATTACTAGAACCAAAACGAATATAGCCAATGTTAATAAAACTAATGTTACTGACGCCATAGAGCCTAAGAACACTAATATTTCAGGAACCGACATCCCTCAATCTTCAACCGAAGACAATAAGGCTCTAGTATTTGAAGTTCCCAATAAAAACTTAGCAATTCTTATTGTGAATATTGATGCAAGCTTAGCTGAAGTATCGTTATCGCAAGAAGTTCCAATTACTTTCAAACTTATGGGTGAACAAAAATTGGATAGAGTTAATAAAACGCAAAATTTTGAATTAAATGATGGTGAGGAAGCCATTCTGCGAATTTTACAGGAGCCACTTGATGCTAATAGTATAATTAATGAGTTAGGTCATACAAAACCAACGTTACCTAAGCTTAGTAATAATTCAGGAGCAGAGACCCCTGAAACCTCATCACCGGTCAACTTCAGAGACAATAGTTTATCAACTAGCAAATTAGCAAACAAAGATGCGCCTAAGCCTTATCAATTTTCAGAGATTTTTTCTGATTTATCTAACGTTGATCTACCTTCAAAAGAGATATTAGATTTTTTAAAGGAAAAACTTAAAGTATCAAACGATACATTGACAAATGAGTTGGCCACAAAAAATAAAGTGATAAACTTTATTAAAACCAGTGAATTAAGTCTTCCAGTAAATGCTGCTGTTTCAAAAGTAATAAAAAGTGATTTCAAAAGTTTCGAAAATCTGTCACCCAAAAAGAAATTACTTGTATCCACAGCTGATGTAATTGGTTTTCGCAAAGAAGTTTCAAGCTCACTTGGCAAAGAGAAAATTGAAGAACATAAGGCTGTTTTTGCATACTCAAGCAATAAAGATTTAAATGTTAAATTGGATAATAGCTCACTTGCTGAAACTAACTTTTCTAGTGAAACTGGGTCTGTAGAAACACTTAACAGCCAGTTAAAAAGTATTAGTTTTAGTCAGTTAGATCCAATGCAGAACAAAGTGAATCAAGCCAGCTCAAAAATGCAGTTAACAAACACAGCAACTTCGCAGGCCAGGCTATCTGTTCTTGATGCACAATTTTCTTCAAGGTTGGCCGCAAATCTAATAGAACAAGCAGCTACATCAAAAGAAAATTTTGATTTGATCTTAGAGCCTGAAAACTTTGGTAAAGTTCGCGTCAATGTTTCACTTGAAAATCTGCAACTCGACGTAAAATTAACGGCTGAAAATTCTGCAACTCTTGCAATTTTACGTGCCTCTGAGCAAGTGTTGCAATCAATAACAGAACTAAATGGCCTAAAGCTTGCAGAGTATAATGTTGAATTGAATAATACCCTTCAAAATAACAGTGGATCTAAAGAGCAGAAGGAACAAAACAGCAAAAGTAATGCTAATGTTGACCAAAATGTAGAAAATTCAGAAGATAATGGTGAATCTTATACTGATGATAGTTCACACAGTTTGAACCTTATGGCGTAGGAATAGTAATGGCTGAAGAAGAAGAGAAAAAGAAATTTAATTTCAAGAAAATAGCTTTATTTGGCATTGGTCCAATAGCTTTGATCGGAATTGGTGTGGGTGTTGGGGCGTTTTTATTTATGCCAACCCAAACACCAGTGGAACAAGTAGAAGAGCTGATAGAAAAGAAACTACAGCAAGCAGGACAGCTTCCAAGCAATCCAGATGAAAGTGAAAGCGGTGGAGAGCCGCAGAAAATGTATAAAGATACTCCAAGTACAGAAACTTTTGTGACTAGCTACTATACTTTTCCTGATAACTTTACGACAAACCTTAAAGGTTCCAAGGCATTTCTGCAGATAAGCGTTGGAGTATCAACACAATATGATGAAACTGTGATGGAGAATGTGGAACTACATCAATTGGCATTAAGATCAGAGATTTTAAGTGCTGTTAGTGAATTTGCTGTTGAAGAAATCGAAGGCAAAGGCGGAAGAGATGCACTTGCTAATAAGATAAAAGACGCGGTAAATAACAAACTAGAACTATTAGAGGGTTTTGGCGGTGTAGAAGGAGTATTTTTTACTTCTTTTGTCCTACAGTAGTTGAGAAGGTTTAATGGTAGGTTCCAGAAAATTATCTAACGACGAGGTAGAGGCGTTACTTGGCGGTCTTGAGACTGATGAGGAACACGCTGTAGCAACTCAGTTTGATCCGAATGAAGTGCGCGAATTTATATTCGGCTCTGAGGATCTATCGCTTTTGGGAGATTATTATGCATTACGCATGATAAACGAGAAGATTTGTAGATTTACAAGATCAGTTTTTCTCCCAATGTTGAGAATAATGCCTCGAATATCTTCATTTCCACCTGAAGTGAAATCATTTGATGAGTATGTTGAAAGTTGTGACACCTTTATTAGCGTTACAAACAATAGGATCGAAGAGTTAAGGGGCAATTGTCTAGTTGTGATCCAGGCTCCTTTTATATCACACCTTACAAATTCTTATTACGGTGGTTCTAAAGTTCAGTCCTTATTCGCCGCTCAGGGAGAATTTACTGCAACAGAACAACGCATAATAGAAATTATAACCGAAGGCATGAATGAATCTCTTGAGTCAGCATGGAAAGATCTTGTTAAAACAAAATTTGATGTCCAGAGCCGGGAAGAAAACATTCAGCTCATATCTTTTGTTGACGGTGTTGATACGGTAATTGTTTGTTCCTTTATGGTTCAAATGCCTCAGCAGGATCCAGTCAGCTTTGATATTGTTTATCCATTACAAACTTTAAAACCTATTTCATCTCAATTACGATCTCGAGTTCAAAATGAATTTGCTCACGACGATAGGACATGGAAAGAACGTTTACAAAACGCTGTATTATCTATCCCTTTAACGCTATCTGCAGAGCTTGGTAAACCAAAAACCTCTCTCGGACGATTAATAAAGAGCAAAGAAGGTGATGTCTTTCAAATGACTACACCTGAAAATATATTGGTAAAAGTCGCAGGCCAAAGTTTATTTTATGCAGATATAGGTAAAGTTGGTCCAAATGCTGCTGTTTCTATGAAGCAGAGAGTATCAGAGAGTAGGAAAAAGAATGGCTGAAGATGTTGAAAATAAGGATCAGGTAGATAGTACAGAAGGTACTGAAAACCTAAAGGTATTAGAAAATATTGATGTAATGTTAACCGTTGAAGTTGGCAGAACTGAAATTACGATAAGGGACTTACTTAGACTAAACGAAGGGTCGGTTGTAGAGTTAGATCGTCTAGCAGGTGATCCTTTGGATATAATGGTGAATAACACAAAAATTGCCAAAGGCGAGGTTGTAATGGTTGGAGAACGGTTTGGAGTTAGGTTCGGAGAAATTGTTGATCCAGAAAAGAGAATGGAAAGCATTTGATAATCCGCCGTCAAAGGTTTGACAATGGCAATTTCATTAAAAAAATTCTTCTAACATATTGAAAAATAATAATAAAGTAAAGATGGTATACTGAGTGCATCTACTTCAAAGGTGAATTTGGAGTCAGTATGCAAATCGATAAAATCGCAATTGTAGTTATTTTTTTATTAGCTCTGCTTCTCTTGCAGTTGGTAATAAAATACAGAGGAAAGGTTAAGAAATTTTCCTTTCCTGGGGCTAACAATATTAATGTTACAGCGAGATTGTCTCTTTCAAAAACTGAGAGAGCTGACTTAATTTCAGTTGGTTCGCAGTCTTTTATCGTAATCTTTGCCAAAGGAAGCTCACCATCCGTCGTTGAATTGTCATCTGACACACAATTCGAAGATCAGGTAATAGCAAAATGAGGTTCTTAGTTTCGATATCTTTTTTTGCTCTTTTTCTTTTTGCTTTTACTAATTTAGGCTTGGCGCAAAGTGTCAGCGCTTTTGGTCTACCTGCCGTGACGTCTGTCGAGGGATTGGATGGGGACACTACCTATTCACTTTCGCTGCAAATTCTTTTACTGATGACTGCTTTAACTGTTCTTCCATCACTCGTTCTTGGAATGACCGCATTTACCCGAATTATTATTGTTTTATCAATTTTGAGACAGGCACTTGGGACACAGCAAACTCCGCCCAACCAAGTGCTGATTGCAGTAGCCTTATTTCTTAGTTTTTACGTAATGAGCCCCATTTTTGACGTTTTGTATGTTGAAACGATATCACCTTATTTAGATGGAAAAATAGAAATGAACGTTGCTCTTTCTCAGGGTTTAGCAATGATGAAAGAATTTATGGTCACTAATACTAGAGTTGATACATTAAATTTATTTGCAGACATGTCAGGCGATGGACCATTTGTTGATAAACAGTCTATTCCTTTGCCAATTGTTCTTCCTGCTTTTATCACTTCTGAACTCAAAACTGCGTTTGAGATAGGTTTTCTAATCTTTTTACCGTTTCTGGTAATTGATATGGTAATAGCCTCCATTCTGATGTCACTTGGGATGATGATGCTTTCGCCAATGTTAATCTCGCTACCATTCAAACTGTTATTATTTGTTTTAGTTGATGGTTGGGCGATGACTATCGGTTCACTTTCTGCCACTTTTCTAGTGAGTTAGTAAAATGGCATATGATCAGAATGTACAGTATCTTAGTTTGGCTTTTTGGCAAATTATTATGACTGCGGGTCCTATTCTAGCCGTAGCTTTGGGCATCGGACTTTTCATAGGTTTAATACAGGCAGCAACTTCAATACAAGAAATGACATTAAGTTTTGTTCCAAAGATTTTTGTTGTCTTGGGTGCGATGGCTCTTTTTGCTCCATATTCGCTAAACGCCCTAACAGATTATTTTGCTTTTATTTTTGAAGAGATCGCTACAAAGGGTTTTTAGATGCAAGGTCTAGAAGGAATATCTGGCTTAGATCTGCAAACTTTGCCAATATATTTATTATTTTTAATGCTAGCATCACTACGAGTAGGCGCTTTCCTAGTCGCTTCCCCTTTTTTTGGTTCACGCATGATACCTTTAACTGTTCGCATAGTATTTTCAATTTCTCTTGGATTGGGTTTGGTAACACAGATTAAATTTCCTGAGTTGGAGCAAATCGTCGGTGCTAACTTAATTCCAATTGTTTTTCAGGAAGTTTTTATTGGATTGGCTTGTGGTATGGTTCTAAATATCTGTTTTTCTTCTGTGATCTTAGCTGGAGAAAAAATAGCTGCGACATCAGGTTTAGCACTTGCAGCTCAAATCGATCCCACTAGTGGGGCACAATCTCCAGTGATAAGCCAAATATTCCAACTGTTTTTACTCGTATTATTTTTTTCTTTGAATGGTCACCTAATAATATTTGATTTGCTGTTTAAAAGCTTTTCTTTTGTTCCAATTGGAAGTTTTTACAGCTTTGATCGTGTAATAGAAAAGGCCATTAGTTCTACAAATACTATTTACAGCAATGCTGTTATAATAGTTTTACCAATTGTCAGTATATTGTTTTTAATGAATTTAGGAATTGGCTTTATTACTAAGTCGGCACCTCAACTTAACTTATTTTCGTTTGGTTTTCCTCTTACGATTTTAGGAACCTTTTTTGTGCTTTATTTTTCCGTTGATGCTCTCCAATTTGTCTTCAGTGGCCTAATTGATGAAGCGATTGGATTTGTTAAAGCTATTTTAAACGAAGGTGTTGCAAATGGCTGAAAATGATCAAGCTCAAGAAAAAACTGAGGAACCTACCCAGAGGAGGTTAGAAAAAGCTCGAGAAGATGGAGATGTTTTGTCTTCCAAAGAAATGTTTGTTTTTGCATCCAGTACTGCTGGCCTTTGTGTGCTTGCTGTATTGGGCCTTTTTTCTAGTGACATCCTAAGTGGCTGGTCACAGCTTTTTGTTTTTGCACATCCTGAAGAACTAGCCACAACTAAGATTAAAAATGCGTGGCAGGGTTATAAATTGCTTTTACTTGCCGCTGCGGTTTTCGGTATTCCCTGTTTTTTGTTTGTCATAGGCATGCAAGCGTTGGTTGGCGGAGGGTTAAGCGCAAGTAGTAAAGCCGTTGGTTTTAAATTTGATAAGCTTAATTTGGTTAAGGGGCTTGGCCGTATTTTCTCAATTAAAGGATTAGTTGAGCTGCTAAAATCAGTTGCAAAAGTAGTTCTCTTAACCAGCTGTGTCGTCGTTTTTCTGTGGTATTTTCTACCCGATATAATTTACTTGAGTGCAGGTAGCTTAGAGAATGGGCTTGGTGTCTTATACCGAACACTACTATTTTTTGTTTTTTCTCTGCTGTTGATATTATTAGCCATTGGGGTAGGTGACTATATATGGAGTCGTCACACTTGGCTTCAAAAATTGCGTATGACTAAGCAAGATTTAAAAGAAGAGTTTAAAGAAAGTGAGGGCTCTCCTGAAGTTAAAGCCAGAATGAGGCGTATGCAAATGGAAGCAAGTCAAAGGGCAGCAGAACAATCTAATGCCATTGAAGATGTGAAAGATGCAACCGTGGTAATTACCAACCCAACACATTTCGCTGTGGCCATAAAATATGAGCCTTCTTTAGATGATGCTCCGGTGATACTGGCTATGGGCAAGGATATAATGGCAAAAAGAGTAATAGAGCAGGCAGAATTACATTCTAAAACAATTGTTCGTTCACCAGTGTTAGCCAGAGCTATATATTTTACTGGCAACATAGGTCATGCAATTTCTGAGCAACTCTATTCAGCTGTAGCATCGATCCTAGCCTATGTTTATCAACTTGAAAGAGGAGTCGACGCCACTTTACAGGAGCCAGATATTCCAACTGACTTTATTTTTGACGAAAACGGTCGAACAATTTAGGATAAAGACATGGCAAGACAAAAACGATCCGTTGGAGAGCTAATATCAAGCTTAGTTTTTTTCTTCGCCGGTTTGTGGTTGATGAATGAAGGGAAAAACTTTTATCTTCTTGATGAAGTTTTCAAAAGTATCGTTGTATTTGTTGGCGGTGTGCTTTCATTTGTAGCTGCATTCCGCTTTCAAATTCAGAAATTATTTGACGGTAGACGCTGGTAATATGCAGATAGCTTGTGGAAAATGTAGATTTTATTTTACAACTCATGATCCATCTCGTCCATGGGGTTGTAGTAAATTTAATTTCAAATCAAAAAATCTTCCTAATCAAGAAGTAAGGCAGTCAACTGGCATGGATTGTGCTTATTTTACATTGAAACAAGGTAAAAATAGTACTGAAGGACGTAGTAATGGCGACCAAACCATCAAAATCAGACTTAACTGATAGCGTTCAAATTGCACTAGATGCGGCTGACACTGCTACAGGCGTAACGGAAGAGTTCAACTCAATTAAAGAGCAATTTGAGGTTGTAAATATTCAAGCAAAGCGAATTCATCAGTCTGTAACTATAATATTCGTCAGTGCGATAGCTGCTGCTATGATATCTCTGGCAGCTGGATTTTTAATGTATTATAAGTCTTTAAGCACACTACAAACCAATTCTAATATGGCTCAAGAGTCGATTGCTATTTTCATCGAACGTGTTGATGCCCTTGAACAATCTGTGCAGACTGTAGAAACAAATACTCAAAACCAAGAGACCATAAAAGCCACACTCGATGAATTGAAAAGTGCAACGGAAAAAGCAACAAAAGATTTGGCAGACGCTGATAACCGTTACAATCAAGGTATAAAGCTTGGAATCCAAGACACAGAAAGGCTTATTAAAGAGTTTGCACAAACCATGTTGGACGATCTTCGCAATCAATCTGAGGCCTCACAGGTTGCAATGTCTGAACAGATAGCAGCAATCGAAAGCTTTTTTGCGCCTGAACCTATCCTGCAGGAAGGGGAGGAAACAGAGGCTACCGAAGAGCAAACCCCAGGTACTATTAAAGACTTTCAAGTTTTAGAAAATAAAGTAGATGAATTGATGTTGTTGCAGAAGGAAATCGCAGCTAATTTACTTGAAATGAATAGGGTTAGGCAGGCTCAGGCAAAAGTAAAAAAATCTGCACCTAAGGCTGCACCAAAACCAAAACCTAATCCTCTTAAGTTTCCATGAGTGAAGAAGACGATTTAGTAAAAGAAACTGGGTCTTCATTGGATAATTCCAGTGAAGAACTGAGTGGCGATCCGTTACCCGTTGAGGATTTTGATCAGAATGGCTTGCTGCTAAAAATAGCGGTAAATGGAATCACTGTTCAAGATTATGTAAAACGATTGCAGGAAAGCGATATACTTGTTGCTGTTGATGGTAAAATTTACCGTGATGGTCCTGCTAAACTCAGAGAAATTTTTGAAAGCAAGTCAGGTCATGATGCTAAGTGGTTACTGTCATTCTGGCGTGACGGACAAATATTTGATACTCTCATAACTTCACCAATTCAAAGTCAATTTGGGTTGGCTACACAAGAAGAAACTGATTGGGCACTTGAGCAATTTGAGCAGCACGTGTTCGCTGAGTTTGATACATATCAGAACTATGAGGTTTACAGAGATAATTATGGTGTCTGTGATATCCTGAGTATGGATAAAGATCCTATGACATTTCTATTTCCTGTTTTATGGTGCATGAAGTACCGTCTTTATCCGCCACTATTTGCACTCCTGGTGAGTTACGGGGTTACTCTTTTTGTAAATATTTTCCTTTTTGTAATCACATATATAGTTTTATCTCGATTTGTTTATCTTTCTCAGAATAATATAATGAGGTCATTCACCCTGTTTGAAGGGAAAAACCATTACATGACTATAGCAGCATCCAACGAGAGTGATGTAAGCGCTCTGGTGAAAAAAATTGATTCCAAAAATAAAATCAGGTTTGAACGTCATGCAATAAAGCCAAAAAGGGTTGTTCACAAAGTCATACTAAAAGAGAATTAATATTCAATTTTAGTAAAAAAACTAAATCTGAAAAATATTTTTACTAGAGCACGCCTGATAATACATTTCTTCGTTTTCTTGCGAAAGAAGAGGGGATACTTTCCATTTTTCTATATTTTGCAACTGTGCGCCTTGCGACAGCGATGCCATCTTTTGCGAGTGTCGAAACTATAAGGTCATCGCTAATCGGTGCGTTCGGATCCTCTTGATCAACGAGCTTTTTAATTTTAAACTTAATAGACGTTGCTGAAGCACTATCCGCATCGCCACCTTGTTGAATACCAATACTAAAGAAGGCTTTTAGTTCCATTGTACCCCTGGGTGTTTGAATTAGTGACCCAGTAGTCACTCTGCTGATAGTACTTTCATGCATACCGACCGCATCCGCTATATCTTTAAGAACCATGGGTTGAATGTATTGAGCGCCTTTTTCAAGAAAATCTGTCTGACGCTTAATAATTTCACTTCCAACTTTCAGCATGGTTTCGTTACGTTTCTCAATTGCTTTAGTGAGCCATTTCGCTTCGCTTACCTTTTCTCGAATAAACTCTCTTTGCTCTTTGGTTGAAACTTTATCCTTTATGTCCTGTGCATATTCGTGATTTACGACAACGCTTGGTAAAGTAGAGTTATTTAAATCTATTACCCAACCAGCCTCTGTTTCATTAACTTGTAGGTCTGGTTCACGAATAGGGGCTCCCAACGTTTCAAACTTTAGCCCGGGCTTGGGGTCAAAAGACTTAATTTTTTTAAAGATCTGAGCTATTTGCTCATCTGAGCAACCACTTCGACGTTTAAGTAGGTCAAACTTCCCAGTGGCCATGAGGTGTAAGTTTTCTAAAACTACTGCTAAATTTGCACAATATTGATCAGATTCTTTTGCCTGTAGAATGAGGCATTCTTTCAAATTTCTTGAAAATAACCCAGCAGGTTCAATTTCTTGAAGCTTCATAAGAACTTGTTCTAGTTCGTCCAGATCACAATTTAATTCGTTAGCAACTAGGCGTAGATCTTCGGCAATCCAGCCAGTCGGTTCTAATTCTTCTAATAGCCGCATGGCCATAAGATTTTCAGATTGGGAAAAGTTTTGGTTATTTATAAAATTTTGGCAGTGGGCGTATAGTGATTTCTTTTCTTCTGCCACAAGACTTAAGGCATCAAAATCAAAGTTTTCTTTTGCTACAGTCGATCGAGGAATATACGCATCTCCGGTTTCAAATTGATTGTCTTGGGTAAGCTTATTTTCATTTTGTGATTGTTTGTAAGGGTTTTCTTCTAGCGTTTTATCCACTCCACCTACTTCAGCTGGATTTTGAAGTTTTACATCCTTTTCTTTAAAATCCATATTTGTTTCGACAAAAGGATTATCTTGAAATTGCTCTCCCACAAATTCTTGAATCTCCAAATTGGTCATATGAAGTAGCTTTATTGCCTGCTGAACCTGCGCAGTGAGAGCGAGGCCTTGCTTCTGTGTCAAATGTAAATTGAAGTCCAATTTCATGGTCTTTCTCCGTAATGTTTGACCATAATTTATTGGATTTTGTGCCAGGTACCAAAAACAATAATTGACACCAATAAATCGTCAAAACTTTGACGCAATAGATAACATTAATTTGTCTGCCAGAAATAAACTAAACAAATTTTGGAAGTGTCGTTTTGTATATCCAGAGATAGATGGAAATCGTATTAGAAAAGGAAATTTAAAATGGCAAATATTGGTGCAACCACGGCGTTTTATAAGGTGGAGACATCTTTGACCCGTGCGAACAACGAAGTGAGCAAGAGCATGGAGCGTCTTGCGACTGGTAAGCAGAATGCTAACGCGGGTGATAGATCTTCCTATGCTGCGATGGCAGATACGTTTCGGCTTGACTATGTTGGCACGAAAGCAGGTATTAAGGGTGCGTCTGTTGTGATGGGGTACCTTGAGACAGGGATGCGTGTTCTAGATGCAGCCTCAGCATTACTTGCGAGACTACAAGAGTTAGCAGTTTTAGGTGCTAATGACACAAACTCAACGTCTGATCATGAAGCAATTAACCAGGAAGCGGAAGCGATTGCGCAAGAGTTTGATCGTTTAATGAATAGTGCCACTTACAAAGGTAAAGAAATTTTTGTTGATACCGCTGGAAGTGAGTATGTCTCACTGGGTGGTCGTGATGCTGAGATGACTTTTGGAATTGGAAAGATAGATTATTCTGAAGTTTATGGCGAGACAAGAACTATTAGTGATGGATTGCCAAATGCTGGTCAGTTGATGAATTTGACAAGTATGCCATCTGATGCTGTTGTTGGGCCTACGTTCTCGACGACGACTCTAACGTCTGGCAAGATTTATGAAATTACTAACCTTCCAACAGATCCAACTGAGTTAGCCGCTTACCAAACTGCTCTATTGGCAGATGGTGCGACGACGCTTCAGTTGGCATCAGAAATTATGGTTGGATCCACGTTCACTGTAACGTCAGCTACGGATATAGATATTACTTATACCTATGCAGGTACTAATCCTACTTTAAAAGCGGGAGAGGTGTATGAAATTACGGATGTTGGCGCCTCAGCTGATCTAGATACAGAAAACGTTGCACATGTAAATGCTACTGCTCTTGGCGCAGCCGCTACGAATATGGTGGATAATGCGGGTGCAGCGGCAACTGTGCTTGCTGTAGGTGTTAAATTCGAAATGACAGCTGACTATACAGTTGCTGATACTGAACTATCAATCAAACGTATCACGACAAAGAATAGTGATGCAGATGGTACCTTTGCGGAGTTCCGTGAGATTGATGCAAGTGAAATCACACGAAATATCGAAAGTGTTCAGAAGAAAATTAACAAAGCCCGTGTTCAGGCTGGGTCTCAGTACGCAGCTATGGAAAGTGCGGTTATCTATACTACCGACCTCACAGCTCAATATGAGTTGGGATACAACACGGTTCATGACGTGAACTTCTCTATGGAGACAGCGCACTTGGCTAAGAACCAAATTCTACAGCAGGCCGCTACTGCCATGTTGGCTCAAGCCAACCAGGGTCAGCAGGGTCTTCTACAGTTGATCCAGGGTTAATTTGAATATGATGCCAACATAAAAACCAAGTAGGGGGGGCTAAACCTTCCCACTTTAAGAAAGGAAGAAAAAGAATGGCAAATATTGGTGCAACTACGGCGTTTTATAAGGTGGAGACATCTTTGACCCGCGCAAACAACGAAGTGAGCAAGAGCATGGAGCGTCTTGCGACTGGTAGGCAGAATGCGAATGCTGGAGACCGGTCATCATATGTTGCCATGGCGGATACATTCCGTTTGGACTTTGTGGGAACAAAAGCGGGGATTAAGGGAGCCTCCGTTGTGATGGGTTATCTTGAGACGGGTATGCGCGTTCTGGATTCAGCCTCATCACTTCTTGCAAGAATGCAGGAGCTTGCTGTTTTAGGTGCGAACGATACCAACACGACAGCTGACCACGAAGCGATTAACTTGGAAGCGGAAGCGATTGCGGACGAGTTTAATAGATTAATGACGACCTCTACCTATAAGGGACGTGATGTTTTNNNNGANACNGCNANTNNCTTATATGTTTCCATGGGTGGTCGTGATCAGGAGATGACCTTTGGTNTTGGTCGCATAGATTACTCAGCTTTGTATACAGCTACTACACAAACAATAGCGGCGGCTACTTCTTCGTCTGATGGACCGAATAAAGACGCTGAATTTAATTTGTCTCACCTTCCATCTGATGCAGTTGTGACTAAAGATATGGGTAAAGCAGCATCAACAGGTATATCGGGTAGAACCTCTGGTTTAAGTGCTGGGACGAGCACAAAAACATATATCATAACCAGTTTGGATAATGATAGTACACCTCATGCTGACGGTACTAACTATGCTCTTGGTGATGATGCTGGTGATGCTGCCGGCACAAATGACGATTTATATAACTATGCTGCGACTGGTGGTACGTCAGGAGAGGCACATGCATTTGCCAACCTTGCTGGGATCTCCGCAATTTATGTGGGTGATAACTCGGATGGGTCAGCCATAGACGTTAGTGATGGTGGCACCGGTGGAAGTATAGCCATTGGTGATGTTGTCGTCGTTGATGCGGATATAGCATCAAATGCTATGACTGCAGAGCTTGCCTTCAAAGAAGTAAACGATAGTACTACACGATTTTTAGCGGGTCATGAGTATGAGATCGTAAGTTTGGGCGATAGTGATGGCGTTGTTGATACAACCTCTACAAACTTCGACGATGCGACAGCCATAGGTCGTGCTGTGAGTGGTATCGCAGATGGTGATACACTTGCGGTTGGTCAAAAGTTTACAGTTGATGCGGATGCGTCCGTTGCTGAACTGGCACATTTGAACGCAATGACAGAGAATATGACGTTCCGCATGTCAAGCGATACGCTCACTGCGGATATTGAAGCCATGCAGGCGCTTTTGAATACAGCGCGTGTTCAGGCAGGGTCTCAGTATGGTGCCCTAGAGAGTGCTGTTAACTATACGACAGATCTCACAGCTCAATATGAGTTGGGATACAACACGGTCAATGATGTGAACTTCTCTATGGAGACAGCGCACTTGGCTAAGAACCAAATCCTACAGCAGGCGGCTACTGCCATGCTTGCTCAGGCTAACTCAGGTCAGCAGGGACTACTCCAGCTGATTAGTTAATAAGAAATAACACAATGATATTTGCGAGATAATAATAATAATAACTAATACGAACTATCTCAACAACTTCAGGGCGGCTCTAGTAGCCGCCCTTTTTTTTAGTAAAATAAACTAAACAAATTTTGGAATTGTCGTTTTGTATATCCAGAGATAGATGGAAATCGTATTAGAAAAGGAAATTTAAAATGGCAAATATTGGTGCAACCACGGCGTTTTATAAGGTGGAGACATCTTTGACCCGTGCGAACAACGAAGTGAGCAAGAGCATGGAGCGTCTTGCGACTGGTAAGCAGAATGCTAACGCGGGTGATAGATCTTCCTATGCTGCGATGGCAGATACGTTTCGGCTTGACTATGTTGGCACGAAAGCAGGTATTAAGGGTGCGTCTGTTGTGATGGGGTACCTTGAGACAGGGATGCGTGTTCTAGATGCAGCCTCAGCATTACTTGCGAGACTACAAGAGTTAGCAGTTTTAGGTGCTAATGACACAAACTCAACGTCTGATCATGAAGCAATTAACCAGGAAGCGGAAGCGATTGCGCAAGAGTTTGATCGTTTAATGAATAGTGCCACTTACAAAGGTAAAGAAATTTTTGTTGATACCGCTGGAAGTGAGTATGTCTCACTGGGTGGTCGTGATGCTGAGATGACTTTTGGAATTGGAAAGATTGATTATTCTGAAGTTTATGGCGAGACAAGAACTATTGGTGCAGGATTACCGAATGCTGGTCAGTTGATGAATTTGACAAGTATGCCATCTGATGCTGTTGTTGGGCCTACGTTCTCGACGACGACTCTAACGTCTGGCAAGATTTATGAAATTACTAACCTTCCAACAGATCCAACTGAGTTAGCCGCTTACCAAACTGCTCTATTGGCAGATGGTGCGACGACGCTTCAGTTGGCATCAGAAATTATGGTTGGATCCACGTTCACTGTAACGTCAGCTACGGATATAGATATTACTTATACCTATGCAGGTACTAATCCTACTTTAAAAGCGGGAGAGGTGTATGAAATTACGGATGTTGGCGCCTCAGCTGATCTAGATACAGAAAACGTTGCACATGTAAATGCTACTGCTCTTGGCGCAGCCGCTACGAATATGGTGGATAATGCGGGTGCAGCGGCAACTGTGCTTGCTGTAGGTGTTAAATTCGAAATGACAGCTGACTATACAGTTGCTGATACTGAACTATCAATCAAACGTATCACGACAAAGAATAGTGATGCAGATGGTACCTTTGCGGAGTTCCGTGAGATTGATGCAAGTGAAATCACACGAAATATCGAAAGTGTTCAGAAGAAAATTAACAAAGCCCGTGTTCAGGCTGGGTCTCAGTACGCAGCTATGGAAAGTGCGGTTATCTATACTACCGACCTCACAGCTCAATATGAGTTGGGATACAACACGGTTCATGACGTGAACTTCTCTATGGAGACAGCGCACTTGGCTAAGAACCAAATTCTACAGCAGGCCGCTACTGCCATGTTGGCTCAAGCCAACCAGGGTCAGCAGGGTCTTCTACAGTTGATCCAGGGTTAATTTGAATATGATGCCAACATAAAAACCAAGTAGGGGGGGCTAAACCTTCCCACTTTAAGAAAGGAAGAAAAAGAATGGCAAATATTGGTGCAACTACGGCGTTTTATAAGGTGGAGACATCTTTAACACGCGCAAACAACGAAGTGAGCAAGAGCATGGAGCGTCTTGCGACTGGTAGACAGAATGCGAATGCTGGAGACCGGTCATCATATGTTGCCATGGCGGATACATTCCGTTTGGACTTTGTGGGAACAAAAGCGGGGATTAAGGGAGCCTCCGTTGTGATGGGTTATCTTGAGACGGGTATGCGCGTTCTGGATTCAGCCTCATCACTTCTTGCAAGAATGCAGGAGCTTGCTGTTTTAGGTGCGAACGATACCAACACGACAGCTGACCACGAAGCGATTAACTTGGAAGCGGAAGCGA
>NZGN01000081.1:0-59255 GCA_002691045.1 Marinovum sp. | reverse complement strand
TACATTATAAATTTTGACTGTAAATTTAATAAAAAATCAATGGTAAAGACTTTATTTTTAATCTTTTTATTTCCAATAGTTTTAAATTCAGCATCAGCTAAAAACGATGTCTCTATTTCACAAAGTATGAACAAGTTATGCATAACTTCAAATAGTATTCCAGATCATGCAATAGGTAAATTTCCAAACCGTTCAAATCCGAATGCAATTAGACAACAAAGTGTAGAGTTTTGCGTACCAAAGAATCCAATTAAAAATACGAAACCAAAGTTTGTAAAAGGAACTATTGGTATTGCTTTGAATGGCATTCAATTTCGTCCTTCTACTGCAGGTTATTACGACCCTTCGTCAAAAAGTGGCCACAGCCAAAACGGTGACAAACGCTGGTCGTTAGATATTTTTAGGGCAAAAAATAAACTAGGTTTGGATGAAAATAATGGGCATGTTGGACCAAATGGCTTGTATCACTATCATGGAATAGCGAAAACTTTAATTACAACTTCCGGTAATTCTTTAATAGGATATGCAGGTGACGGTTTTGAAATTCACTATCTGGGTAACAAAAAAACCTCTGCATATATATTAAAGAGCGGCAATAGGCCTTCGGGGCCTGGCGGGAATTATGATGGTTCATACAATGAGGATTATGTGTACAATCCCAGCGTGGGATCATTAGATGAGTGTAATGGAGGAGAACTGAATGGAAAGTTTGTTTATTTTATTACGAATAGCTATCCTTTTGTGGGTAGGTGTTTGTGGGGTGAAATCTCGTTAGGGTTTGGGATTGATAGACACTAAAGGTGTGAAACAAAATTAAACCATGTTTCTCAAGATGAAAGTAAGTAAAATTTTAATATCTCAAATGATAGAATACCCTACCTATGAGTTCTCTGAAATAAAAACTACTATCTTTGAAAGCTTCTGCTTGAGGAAGAAAATCTAAAAAATCTAACTTATTTTCTGAAAAACGAAAATCAACAGCATAGGGTATCACTATTAAGTTTTGATTTTCAAAAACGGTTATTGCTCTGGGCATGTGAAATGCGGAGGTTACTAAAATGATCTTGCTGTTTTGAGGAAGCAATTTTGAAACAGCCTTTGCTTCGTCATTAGTATTTTGAACATTTTCAGTTAAGATAATTTGGTTCTCAACTAATCCCTGGGATTTCACAAATTCTGCTAAAAACTCTCCTTCCGGTATACCTGTATTCCAAGGCAATTTTCCCCTAGTGAGAATTATATTTTGGGCTTTGTTTAATTTTAACAGCTCGACACCAGCCAAAATTCTGTCAACTGCATCTGAGAATTCATAGAAGGTTTTATTATTTTTACTAATTGTTCTAACCATTCCGCTTAAAACAACAATAGCATCAGCCTTTTCAACATCATATGGAGCTATTGGCTCGTAATTTTGCTCCAGTAAGTGTGTTAATTTATTAGAAACAAGAGGAAGAGAAAATACAATTATAAGTATTGATGCAATTACTAAAGGCAGCCTTTTTTTTCTTAAAATACCATAAATTAATAAAAATATTAACAGTCCAAGCGGACTAAAAATAATTGGTAATATTTTATTGAAATAAATCATAAAAGTTTATTACTCTAAACTTTAGAAACTGTGTAGCCTACAAAATATATAATATGGTTTTTGATAACCAATATTAATTACAGGCTTAAATGAGACGATAAATGAAACTAAGACCAAATCTTGAAAATGCATACGAACTTAAATCACCTGAAGACAATATAGCGCTATATTCTGTTTGGGCGAAAAGTTATGACTCTGATTTTATAGATGAAATGCAATATGAGTTACATTTGTCTGTAGCTAATGAATTCATTTTAGCTGGAGGAAAGGGGCCAATTTTAGATGTAGGTGCAGGGACAGGAGTTCTCGCTCAAGCACTTTTAAAGATAGGTAAATTTAGTATTGAGGCCACGGACATTTCCGAAGCAATGTTAGAAGTTGCTAAATCAAAAAATATATATGAACGGTGCTTCTGGAGTGATTTAACAAAAGAAATGCCAGTAGCTAACTGCAGTTATAATGGTGTTGTCAGCTCCGGAACATTTACCCATGGCCACGTTGGTCCAAGTTCAATGTTTGAATTAGTTCGAATTTCAAAACCAGGCGGAGTAATTGTAATCTCTGTAAATGAAAAACATTGGAATTCCTTGGATTTTAAAACTGAAGTCGACAAGATTAGCGAAATAGTAAAAAGTTACCAATTAAAGAAAATACCAATATATGGCAAACAGTCGACACATGGCCACAAAGATGACAAGGCAATAATACTTACGATAAAAGTCTAAGTAAAAATTGAGTTGAAACGATTAATTTTTTCGCTNAGATTAAAACCTTCTCTTGACCACGCTATATTCTTTCGTTTTTAACAGGTTGACGGGAGAACTATAGCATGGCTAATACACACGAGGCGATAGCTGATCCAAGGGATCGTGATAAGTCAAAAAGGATCTCGGCATTAAGAGAACTATGGCCATTTCTGAAGCCTTACAAAGTGATGATTTCAGCAGCTTTTTTAGCGCTTACTTTGACAGCTGCCGTTTCATTAATTTTGCCCTTGGCTGTTCGACGGGTGGTCGATACCTTTAGCTCTGGAAATACCCTTATTTTAGATCAGTATTTTATGGCGGCAATTGGTATCGCAGGTTTGTTATCGATTGGCACAGCTTTGAGGTATGCGCTGGTAACCCGTTTGGGTGAAAGAGTTGTAACTGATATAAGAAAAGCAGTATTTAGTAGGGTCATTCATTTAAGCCCACAATTTTTTGAAAAGATAATGACAGGCGAGGTGTTAAGTAGGATAACAACCGATACCACTGTTATTTTGTCTGTTATTGGTTCATCCATCTCAGTGGCGTTGAGGAATGTTTTCATTCTTGTTGGAGGTATGATTTTGATGCTTTTAACGTCACTAAAACTAACAAGTCTTGTTTTTCTCATTGTCCCTGCCATCATCATTCCAATCCTTGTTCTTGGTAGAAGGTTGAGGACTCTAAGCCGAGAAAATCAAGATTGGATTGCGGCAAGTTCGGGTAATGCCTCAGAAGCATTGATGGCGGTCCAAACTGTTCAGGCTTTCTCTCATGAAAATCTTACAAAAAAATCTTTCAATCTAGTTGCTGAAACGAGTTTTAGCTCTGCTAAAAAAAGAATTACAACGCGGTCTTTCTTAACAGTTATTGTCATATTTTTAGTCTTCTCGGGTGTGGTAGGGGTCCTTTGGGTTGGTGCTCGTGATGTTCGTAATGAAATTATGTCAGTTGGAATGCTGGTGCAGTTTGTTATTTACTCAATAATGGTTGCTGGCGCAGTTGCTGCTCTCTCAGAAATTTGGAGTGAATTGCAAAGGGCAGCCGGGGCGACAGAAAGATTAATAGAATTACTTAATATACAAGATACCGTTAACGATCCTATAAAAGCCGTTTCACCTCCTGAAAAATGGACGGGTGAAATTGTTTTCAATGATGTGACCTTTGCTTACCCAACACGAACACAAGAAGCTACATTATCGACCGTTAGCCTTACTGTAAAACCGGGTGAAACCATAGCTCTAGTTGGCCCGTCTGGTGCTGGAAAATCAACTTTTATTCAACTGCTGCAACGCTTTTATGACCCTGATAAAGGAGCAATTTTTTTAGACGGCATCGATATTAAAACAATGAATAGATTAGAATTCCGAAAATCAATCGCGCTCGTTCCCCAAGACCCAGTCATTTTTGCTACGACTGTAATGGATAACATAAGGTTTGGTAATCCGGGTGCTACTGATGCTGAAATTTTCGGAGCGGCTAGGTCGGCAGCAGCACATGATTTTATTAGTGAATTACCGCAGGGATATGAAACCTATGTTGGTGAACGTGGGGTAATGCTTTCTGGTGGCCAAAAGCAAAGGATTGCAATTGCGCGTGCGATTTTACGCGATGCTCCTGTACTCTTGTTAGATGAAGCAACTAGCGCTCTGGATGCAGAAAACGAAAGATTAGTTCAAAATGCTTTTGACCATCTATCAAAAGGTAGAACCACAATCATTGTGGCTCATCGATTGGCTACTGTAAAAAAGGCTGATAGGATTATAGTCCTTGATAAAGGTAAAATTGTTGCGCAAGGAAATCATGATCAGCTCATCAGTGAAAAAGGGCTTTATGCCCACCTAGCAAGCCTGCAATTTACTAATGGAATGACATAATTCATTGAAAGCGGCTTCTTTTTGATTTCTGAGTTTTATAGTGTAGAAAGGGCACTTGCGTTTGTCTGTTAATCACAGCAAAATGAATCACAAATTAGAGCAGGCTNTAAGGGGAGTTTAAAATGGGTTTTGCTAATTTAGAAGATCTTTTAGCTATTGAAAAAGAGAGNAAGTGGGAAGACCGAGACCTGCCAGCAACTTTATTCGGTTTATTATCGCGCACGGCTCAGTCCTTTCCAAATAGGCCCGCAGTTAGTTATCAGATTCTATCTGGTCCAAAAGATAAAGCTGAAACACTGACATGGTCCGAATTGCACACAAAGACTATTCAGGCAGCGAATATGTTTCGTTCACTTGGCGTAGGTAGTAAAGATGTTGTCGCCTACATATTACCAAATGCAAATGAAACTGTCTTAACCCTTTTAGGCGGAGCGATAGCTGGTATAGCAAATCCTATCAATCCTCTCTTAGACGCTGAGCAAATTGGGGCAATCCTTAGGGAAACGAATGCAAAAGTTGTTGTAACAATGAAAGCTTTCCCTAAATCTGATGTGCCGCAGAAGGCTGCGAAAGCTGTTTCTCTAGCGCCTAACGTCACTTCTGTTATTGAAGTTGATCTTAATAGATATTTGACGCCTCCAAAGTCTTGGATTGTACCCTTAATCAGGCCTAAAAACCCCGTCGAGCACGCTGCAAAAATCTATGATTTTAATAGTATGTTGGGACTTCAAAACACAAAGCTAGATTTTGAAGATGTAGAAGAAGATAGAGTTGCTGCTTATTTTCATACTGGTGGTACAACAGGTATGCCTAAAGTGGCGCAACACAAATACTCAGGAATGATTTATAATGGTTGGCTAGGCCATGAACTTTTATTCACCGAGGAGGACAATGTTATATGTCCGCTTCCTTTATTTCACGTGTTTGCCTGTCATGTGATATTAATGGCGATGATAAGTTCAGGTGCACATGTAGTGTTTCCCACCCCTCAAGGATATAGAGGAGATGGAGTATTTGATAATTTTTGGAAGCTAATAGAGAGATGGAAAATAACCTTTGTCATAACAGTTCCTACTGCTATCTCTGCACTTATGCAGCGGCCAGTTGATGCTGATATTTCTTCCGTGAAAACTTCTTTTTCGGGTTCTGCTCCTTTACCCTTAGAACTTTTTCGAAGATTTGAAGAAGCTTCTGGAGTAACAATAGTCGAAGGATACGGTTTAACTGAAGCCACATGTCTTGTTTCTTGTAATCCTGTAGAGGGTGAGAAAAAAGTTGGCTCAGTTGGTTTGAAGTTTCCATATACAGATATAAAAATAGTCAAATCTGAAAAAGGTAAGTTAGTGGAGTGTAAAACAGATGAGGTTGGAGAAATTTGTATATCCAATCCCGGAGTTTTTGCAGGAAATACTTATACAGAGGCTGATAAAAACGTTGATTTATTTTACAAGAAAAAATATCTGCGAACAGGGGATCTGGGCCGAAAAGATGGTGATGAATACCTTTGGATTACCGGTCGTGCAAAAGACCTAATCATTAGAGGCGGCCATAATATCGACCCTGCTATTGTGGAGGAAGCGCTTCTTGGTCATGAGGCTGTTGCTTTTGCTGGTGCAATTGGCCAACCTGATCAGCGTGCCGGTGAATTACCATGTGTATATGTTGAGTTAGTTGATGGAGCTAATGTAACTCCTGAAGAGTTAGATAAATTTTGTGGCGAAACCGTGAAAGAAAAAGCGGCTTTACCAAAACATGTGGAGATTTTAAGCGAATTGCCTAAGACGGCTGTAGGAAAGGTTTTTAAGCCGGACTTGCGGAAGAGGGCTATTACTAGAGTTTTTACAGAATCTTTGAGTAGTGCAAATGTCAATGCAACGATAACTTCTGTGGAAGATGATAAAAAACTTGGTTTAGTCGCTAATATTTCTTCCAATGAAGAAGATACTATTATTAACGAAGTACTAGGTGAGTTTACAATTCCTTGGCAACGTGTAGGCAAATAATTCTTTTTAAAGTAAATTCTTAGAATTTGTTTGGGATTTGAAATTTAAAAATGGACTGCACAAAACACGTCCTTATAATTGGATCTGGTCCAAATGCCATAAAGGCTTCTGAATTAGAGACATCTTTCGATGCGATAGTCGTAATCAATAACGCTTGGCGGATACGCTCGGACTGGACACATATAATTTTCCCTTATGACTTTCCAAAAGAAAGATGGCCGCAAGAAATTCAATCTACGCAAAGCGTAATAACGGAACAAGAATTTGTACCCATACAAAACCAGTATGGTGGTTTTATTTATGCGGGCGCTACAATGGCATTTACGGCAGGCTATTGGGTCCTTGGTGCGTTTAAGCCAAGCCATATTTCTTTCATTGGATGTGATATGCATTACCCAAAGAGAGGAAAGACACATTTTTATGGCAAAGGGACAGCTGATCCTTTGAGGGAAGATATTTCATTGATGAGCCTTAAAGCAAAATCAAATCGATTTTTTTGTTTGGCTCATGAACAGGGTTGTCATGTCGGTAATCTATCCGATGGCCCAAGCAAATTGACTTTTCCTCGTATATGTTCGACACCTTCATGGCCTGAGCCCCCCAATCTACGAAAAGATTTGATCGTTAAAGCTTTAACGCAGGAGAAAGATTTGGGTTATTTTGATATATCAGGTCGTTATTGGGAAAATTTAGATAGGTATGACTACAAAGAAATTGAAAAAATTGATAATATTTGGGAACGGGTATTTTAAAATCAATTTGTTTTCAAAGGCGGAGCTCCTCCTGAAAAGGAATTGCCATTAGAATAGTCGCATGGATCGTCTTGCATCATTAAGTGTAAATCAGAGCCATTAAAAGGATGTTCTTCAGCTAGTGTTTCGTTAACTTCTATTCCTAAGCCCGCTTCTTGTGAAACCTCGATGTGACCATCTTCTACCTTAATTTTTCCATTTATTAAGCTATCATGAAAGGTGGTTTCAATTGACTCAGCAATTAGTAAATTAGGTATTGAAGCGGATAATTGTATATTTGCGGCCCATTCTATAGGACCAGCGTATAAATGCGGCGCTACTTGTGCATTGAATACCTCAGCTATAGCTGATGTCTTTTTTGTTTCCCAAATTCCGCCTGCACGTCCGAGAGCGGGTTGGATAATAGAAGCCCCTCCAGACTTGAGAATTTCAGAAAATTCTATTTTTGTTGTAAATCTTTCGCCAGTAGCAATTGGTATATCCAGAGCTCGTTGCACTTTGGTAAATTCTGATAGGTTATCTGGCGGAATTGGTTCTTCAAACCACATCGGTGAGTATGGCTCTATAGCTTTTCCCAACCTGATAGCTCCTGAAGTAGTAAACTGTCCATGTGTTCCAAATAAAATATCAGCTTTATCACCAATAGCTTCCCGGATTGCTTTACAAAAGTCTACTGACAGTCTTATGTCAGTCATTGCAGGCATATGACCTCCACGCATAGTGTAAGGACCTGCCGGGTCAAATTTGACAGCAGTATAACCTTTCTCAATAAGATTTAGCGCTGACTCTGCGGCCATATCTGGTGAAACCCAAAAGGCATTTAAATCATGATGTTCTAAAGGGTAAAGATATGAATAGGCGCGAACGCGCTCATTTATTTTTCCACCTAGCAACTGCCAAGTTGGACAATCATAATATTTCCCCAAAATATCCCAGCAGGCAATTTCTAATCCAGAGAATGCACCCATTACCGTTAGATCAGGCCGTTGAGTGAAACCAGACGAATAGGTCCTTCGAAACATCCGTTCCATGTTTGAAGGGCTTTCATTCAGAAAGTATCGCTCAAAAACGTCCTTGATAACTGCTTGCATTGCGGTGGGGCCTACAGAGGACGCGTAACATTCACCCCATCCACTAATTCCATTGTCAGTTGTAAGTTTTACCAAGATCCAATATCGACCACCCCATCCTGGCGGCGGTGGGCAAGTTACAATTATTTTAAGGTCTTTCAGTTTCATTTTAGGATACTTGTTGAGCTTCAAAAACGATGACGTTTCTTTTGGCTGATCCTAATTTAGTATCAGCTATTGCCTCATTTATTTGATCAAGTGTCCATGTTTTAGAAACTAATTCGTCTAACTTTAAACGGCCTTGTTTGTATAGATCAACGATCCAGGGAATATCACGTTTAATTATCACATCGCCCATTTTAGATCCTATCATTCCCTGAGAAACCGCTGCCATCATTACCGGCTCATAGACTGACTTGTCTCCCGTTTTGGGCATTCCAACCATAACCACTTTGCCTCCATAGCCAAGATATCTTGGCGCAATGTCATAGACTGAACTGTTTCCTACGGTAACGAAAACTGTATCGGCTCCACGACCAACTAAAGATTTAGCTATTCGCCATGGAGATTTTTCAGTCGCTAGAACACCGTCTGTGGCACCAAATTCCTTTGCTATCGTTAATTTATCGTCATTTGTATCGACTGCCACAATTCTACGGGCTCCAGCAATTCTGGCTCCCTGTATCGCATTTAGTCCAACACCACCCGCACCAATAACAACAACATCTTGCCCTGGTCTTAGTTTTGCGGCGTTAACTACCGCTCCTATGCCGGTAATAACACCACAAGCCAATAGTGAAGCAGTAGCTAAGTTCAAATCAGTATTTAACTTCACGATTTGGCTTTGATCTACCACTACTTTTTCCGCAAAAGCACCACAATTCATAACTTGTTGAATGGTTTTACCTTTCAAACTTAAAATAGGAGGCCCAGCGTTACTGTTATCTTCACATATAGTTGGATTACCTTCGGAGCAATTATTACAGTTTCCACATGATTTTATCAGAGTTACAACTACACGATCTCCAATTTCAAAGCCCTTGACAGCATCTCCAATTTTACTAATGAAACCTGCAGCTTCATGGCCATATACTGCTGGTAAATCTCCTCCCCAGTCGCCGTCAGCGAATGATATGTCAGAATGGCATACTGCTACCGCGCCCAAGGTTACTTCTACCTCGCCAGTAATCGGCTCTCTTAGGTCAATTGTTTCAATTTTAAGAGGAGCTCCAAATTCATGACAAACAGCAGCTTTAATTTTTACCATTATAGTATCCTTTGTAGAATAACCGGCTTTTAGTTAATTACATTCAATTCAACTTCGTCAATTCTTAAAATTATCGATTTATAAACTTTTTTGGTGCCCAAAATAAAAAAATGCAAACTGAGATTGTTAACATGACGGCTGAGGCGATAAAGGGTGCCCCTGGAAAATATATTTCTGAGTTTTGATTAGAAAACTGAGATAAAATCCATGTCATGGATAGTGGTGTAATAATCATAGATACAGCAGTTAATGATGCAATAACGCCCTGGAGGCTACCTTGATTGCTTTCATCAACTTGGTCTGACATTAAAGCTGTGAGTGCTGGTTGCCCAATGACGCCAAGGGAGGCCAATGGCGTCAATGCTATAAGAAACCAACCATTTGTGATAATGGCTATTAATATCATCGCCACTATTTCCACGCCAAATCCAAAAAGAACGGTATTATATCGTCCTATTAGATTAATTGTAGGTTGAACGAGTACACCTTGGATAAATGCAAAACATATACCGTATACCGTGAGCGATAAGCCAATCATACCTGGAGACCACGAAAAACGTTCTGCAGTGAAATAGGGCCAAATTGCTGCGTAAACAGCTGTACTAATTGAATACAAAAGAAAAACCATTAAAAAAACTTTTAAACCATCAAATCTTGCTATGGCTCCAAAAGTTCTAAAGGGATTTATGTTTGTTAAAGAAAATCGTTTTTGGACTTTTTTGTTCAAACTTTCTTGCAGGAAAAAATAACAGGCTATCGCGTTTAAGGCTGAAACAACTGCTGCAGCAAAAAAAGGAATTCTTGGACCAATTTCGCCTAATAAACCACCTATAATGGGTCCCAAGACAAAGCCGATTCCAAACCCAGCTCCTATGTAACCAAAACGAGCTGCTTTCTGCTCTGAAGTTGAAATGTCCGCAACATATGCAGCTGCGGTTGCATGGGTTGATGCTGTTATACCCCCTAGAATTCGCCCCAAAAGCAGTAGCCAAATGCTTGTAGCTAACCCCATAATAATATAATCTACGGCCATAAAAATGAGTGAAATTAAAATTACCGGCCGCCGACCAAATGTATCAGACAGGCTCCCCAAAATAGGTCCAAATATAAATTGCATTACAGCGAATATACTAGCCAATATTCCTCCCCAAACAGCAGCCTCAGCAACTGTTTTTCCGGGAAGCACATCTGTCATTAGGCTCGGTAAAACTGGTATCATTATACCAATTCCAACCGAATCAAGAATTACGGTTAAGACTATGATTTTTATAGGTAAATTCTTTTTATTAATCATAGGCTTGTTTGCTATTTCTTCTAGGGTCCATGCCCAGTTTCTTTAATGAAAGCTGATAATATCTTCGCATATTTTTCTGGTGCCTCGACACACGGAATATGCCCAACACCCTTAATTAAATTAAATTGTGATCCAGGTATGAGTTCACAGGTTTCTCGTACCAAGTCTGGTGGTGTAGATCCGTCTTCTGAGCCCGCTATTCCAAGTGTTGGTAACCGTAAACCCGAAGTCGGAGTGTAAAAATCTGTTCCAGAAATGGCATGGGAGCATCCAATATAACCCTCTATAGGCTGTCTTTCGAACATATTTTTCCAAATATTCAATTCGGTGCTTTCAAAAAATTTTTTACTAAACCATCTTTTCATCGTTTGCTCTGTTAAACCTTTCATACCTGAAGATTTTACCTTGGATATGCGTTCTTCCCATATCTGACGATTTCCTATCCTCGCTCCCGTATTTGAAAGCACTAATGCTCTAATAAGGTCTAGCCTTTTTACGGCTAACCCTTGCCCTATAAGTCCACCTATGGATAGGCCAATAAATAAGGAGTTTTTCAATCCAAATTTGTCCATCAAGGCTTCAATATCTCTTACTAGACCTCCCATAGAGTAAGGTGATTTTGGACAGTTGGATAATCCATGTCCTCTTTTGTCATATCGAAGTATCCTAAGGTTTTTTGGTAAATGTGAAATGACATCATCCCAAATGCGCATATCGGTTCCAAGTGAGTTCGAAAAAACTATTGTGGGGCCATTTTTGGGCCCCTCAAGCTTATAATGAATGTTTGTTCCGTTCACCTCAATTATGGTGGCCATATATTCCTCTCGAATAAATTTTCTGCTTTTATGTTATTTCTATTGCTTTTTTAAAAATATCAGGATCGATATTTCCTCCAGAAACTACAGCAACCAAAGTATCATTATTACATTTTTTTGTATGAAACAGTGCTGCGGCTAATGCAACCGCTCCTCCAGGTTCAACAACAATACGGAGTCGCGTGAAGGCTAAAGCGATTGCTTTCATTACCTCCTCATCAGTTACCACAATACCCTCACCACAATATTTTTTCATTAATGGGAAAGTTAATTCTCCTGGAGTTGGAGTTATAATAGCGTCGCAGAGTCCTCCAGAAATTTGTTCATTTACTTGTCGTTCTCCACTTTCTAATGAGCGGATAACGTCATCAAATCCCTCTGGTTCAACAGGCCTTGTTGTAAAACTTGGCATCAATTTAGATAGAGCTACAGCAATTCCCGATGTAAGCCCACCACCTCCACAGCAAACTAATACATCAGCCTTTTCAATTCCGTTTTGATTAGCTTGTTCTGCGATCTCTATTCCAATAGTTCCTTGACCAGCTATCACGTGAGTATGATCATAGGGTGGAATGAGCGATAGAAGATTTTCTTCAGAAATTTTTTTGCCTATTTCTTCTCTGCTTTCATTTAATCGATCATAAAGAATAACTTCAGCACCTAAATCTTTCGTATTATTGATTTTTATTTCAGGTGCGTCCTCGGGCATTATTATTGTTGCAGGAATTTTATGAATTTTTGCTGCCAACGCCACACCTTGGGCATGATTGCCGGAAGAATATGCGATTACACCTTTCTTACGTTTTTCAATTGGAAGTGAAGATATTGCAGAGTAAGCGCCTCTAAATTTAAAGCTGCCTGTGTGTTGAAGGCATTCTGCCTTTATAAAAATTTTTCTGCCAGCAATTTCGTCCAAAAAAGGGGAGTTTAAAAGAGGTGTAATTCTTTTCTTGTTTTTGAGTCGCTCATTAGCTTCAAAGATTTCATCAATCTGCATTTTTTATCTTTTCTAGTTTGCTACAACTATCGCCCGGATCATGATGATTATTTTTAAAGCTATTGCAATGGGCTTTTGAGCTAATTTTTAGGCTTTGAATCCAAAGAAAATTATTTATCAAAAAAACTTGGTATGGTTTCCAAATTTTCTAAAATACGAGCAGGTTTGTTAGGTAATCGATCAATTGGGTCTTTTGATCTATTCACCCAAGCAGTTTCAAAACCAAAACCTGCCGCACCAGCTATGTCCCAACCATTCGATGATACGAATAAAACTTTCGATTTGGAGCATCCAATTACATTTTCAACCTGTTCATATACCACCGAACTGGGTTTAAAAATTTTGACCTTTTCTACTGATATAATTTCATCAACGACTTCAGAAAGATTAGACGATTTTACGGCAGAATTTAGCATTTCAGGAGAGCCATTGGACAATATTGCTGTTTTAATACCCTTTGTTTTCAAATTTTTAAGCATCGATGAAACTTCGGGATAAGGTTGCAGCTCCCAATAAAGGGCTAGAAGTCTTTCTTTTAATTCAAGATTTTCGTGCAATCCATGACTTTCAAGAGCATAGTCTAAACTATTTTTAGTGACTGTCCAAAAATCAGTATACGAGTGCGTCATCGATCTGAGCCAAGTATACTGTAGCTGCTTCAATCTCCATTGATTTGAAACACTTGGCCAAACTTCTTTGAATGTTTCTCGGTTAGGTTCGTTCGCGGCTATTCTCGCAGCGGCGTTTACATCAAAAAGTGTTCCGTAAGCATCAAAAACACAAGTGGTCAGCAGCATTAAAAATTCTCCCAAAAAAAGTAAAATTAAAATCAAACATTTTGTAATTAGATCTCAAGTAAAACAGCACCGTTTCTGCCTGACTCTAAAGTTCTATTCTGTGCTAGGGCACAATCTTCAAGCTTGAAGATACTGTCGATCTTTGGTGTCAACGCTTTCTGTTCGAAGGCAGAGTGAAGAAAATTAATTGCTAACTCTCTTTGTTTTTGCGGTAAAATGTAAATTAGAAAAATATCTATTTTGATAGCCTTAAACAAGTATAGACCGAAAGGTATTGTAGGGTTCATCTCTTTAGCAGATCCATAAACTGCAATAGTGCCGTTCGGTTTTACAACTTGATGAAGCCAAGTTAAGTTTAAACCAAACTCGACCTCTATAACACGGTCGACACCCTCGGGAGCAACCTCGAGAATTTGTGATACTAAATTATCGCTGGAATAATCAAAAAAATAGTCGGCTCCGTTGTTAAGAATAGAATGAGAATTGCTTTGTGACCCTGTTGAAATTACTTTTGCACCACCCCACTTGGCCAATTGAATTGCCAAATGGCCGACTGCTCCATTCCCACCCGAAACGAGTAATGTTTGTCCTTTGACTGAACCAGATCCAAACACTCCTTGAGCTGCAGTGAGGCCAGGTATACCCATAGTTGCTCCTTCTTGAAATGTCATTTTATTGGGCATTTCAACCGTATTTTCTATAGGTATAGTGATATATTCTGCTGCAGTTCCAAATGGCCGCTTCCACTGACCATTTCTTATCCAAACATGATTACCAATTAAAGATCGATCAAGCCCTATCCCGACGTCCTCTATAACACCCGATCCATCGGAATGAGGTATAATTAAGTCATAGTCGGGCTTTAAAACCCCTGGTCTATTTCCAGCTCGAGCTTTTGCATCTGAAGGATTCACTCCAGAATATTTTAATTTGATTACGACTTCTTTTTGCTTGGGTTTTTCTGTTTTTATATTTTGAAGTTTCAGAACTTCAGTAGCTGGACCAAACTTTTCGTAAGCAATTACTTTCAAGAATTATTTCCTACGCAATCGGATGATAACATCAACTGAAGCAATTTCTGCTCCCTTGGGCGCATTTGGAAGCTCTGAAATTTTTAATTGATCAGCCGGTGCGTCTGTAAGCTTTTGATCCTCTTCCCAGTAGAAATGAGGATGATCGTTTGTTCGCGTATCGAAATAACTTTTTGATCCATCCACGGTTATTTCTTGTACTAGACCGGCATCACAAAACGTATGTAATGTGTTGTAGACTGTAGCTAATGAAACCTTATCGGCTCGCTTATTGACCTGTTCAAAAAGACTTTCAGCTGTCACGTGTCTATGTTTTCCATCCCCAACTAAAATTTCAGCCAGCACCAAACGTTGCCGTGTTGGTCTAAGGTTTGAACTTAAAAGCCAATTAGTTGCTCTTTGAATGGATGTCATGTTTGACTTCTTACTGTTTCTCTATAGACCATAATAAATCAAAATCGTTTTAAAGTTCAATGTTTTTTGCTGTTTGAAATTGATCTATTTTTTGTTTGGCTTGCAAGCAAGTCTTTTGGAATGATAGACAGCATCGAATACAAGGAAAAATTGAGCAGGAAAGAAGGTTAAAATGGCAGAGCATCCATCAAGTTTTAGTCGAGAGGATCTTCTTAAGTGTGCAAGAGGCGAATTGTTCGGCCCAGGGAATGCTCAACTTCCTGAACCTCCTATGCTTATGATGGATAGAATTACTGATATTAGCTCGGATAAAGGTGAGCACGCCAAAGGTCACGTAATAGCTGAATTTGACATTGTTCCTGACCTTTGGTTTTTTGATTGTCACTTCCCTGGAAACCCTATCATGCCAGGTTGTCTTGGTTTAGATGGACTTTGGCAGTTAACAGGTTTTAATTTGGGTTGGCGAGGTTGGCTGGGGCGCGGCTATGCATTGGGTGTTGGTGAAGTTAAACTAACGGGAATGGTTCGCCCAGATCGAGAACTTTTAAAATATACGGTGAATTTCACAAAAGCGCTTCAAACAAGGAGACTCACAATGGGTGTTGCTGATGGAACGGTTGAAGCAGACGGTGAGCTAATTTACCAGGTGAGAGATATGAAAGTCGCTTTGTCTTCAAATTAATAATTGAATACTAATTATTTTGTGTTTTTTATTTACTAATGCGAAGCTGATATTCATCAGCCAAAAAAGGAGAAGACTATGCGCCGAGTGGTTATAACTGGATTAGGAATAGTCTCATCTATAGGAAACAATGCCTCCGAAGTATTGGACAGTTTAAAGGCTGGAAAGTCAGGAATTACTTCTAATGCGGATATGATTGAGCATGGATTTAGAAGCCAAATAGCTGGAGATGTCAAATTAGATGTCTCAGATTTTGTTGATAAGAGAACCTTAAGATTTATGGGTCCAGGGGCCGCATACGCTCACATAGCGATGGAACAAGCTATTAAAGATGCTGGACTGGAAGAGCGTGAAATTTCCAATTATAGGACAGGTCTTATCGCTGGCTCTGGAGGCCCTTCAACGTCAGCCATGTTAGCTGCCCATCAAGTCGTTATGAAATCTGGTGCACCTAAACGAATTGGACCATTTGCTGTTCCAAAGTGTATGTCTTCTACAATCTCTGCAAACCTATCTACAGCATTTAAAATAAAAGGGGTTAATTACTCAATAACTTCGGCTTGTTCTACTTCTCTTCACTGTATTGGAAATGCTACAGAGCAAATATTATTGGGAAAACAAGATATTATGTTCGCTGGTGGAGGAGAAGAGTTAGATTGGACTTTATCATGTCTCTTTGATGCGATGGGCGCGATGTCGTCAAAGTATAATGACACTCCTGAGAAGGCATCAAGAGCATTTGATGTGGATAGAGATGGATTTGTAATAGGTGGCGGTGGAGCTATTTTGGTCTTAGAGAGTCTAGACCACGCAAAAGCCCGAGGAGCAAAAATTTATGCTGAAGTGACTGGATTTGGTGCTACTTCGGATGGCCATGATATGGTGGCGCCTTCTGGTGAGGGAGGAGAGCGCGCAATGCGATTAGCTTTAGAAACACTACCTAAAGACAGGGTGATTAGTTACATTAACGCTCACGGAACATCAACGCCCGTTGGGGATGTCGGTGAGATAGAGGCGGTAAGGCGGGTTTTTGGAGCGGGCTCAACGCCATTGGTTAGTTCAACCAAGTCGATGACAGGTCACAGTCAAGGGGCAACAGGTGCTCAGGAAGCGATATATTGCCTTCTTATGCTTGAAAATGATTTTATTGCACCTTCAATCAACATTGATAATCTCGATCCTGAGCTAAAACCTTTTGAAATCGCAAGCTCTCTGGTAAATGATGCAAAATTAGATACCGTTATGACTAACAGTTTTGGATTTGGTGGAACAAATGGATCAATGTTACTATCTAATTATAAGGATTGAAGTCTGATAGATCGAGGTAAATTATGTTACATCTCAAAGGCAAACGTGGGCTTATAATGGGCGTGGCTAATGAGCGCTCTATTGCTTGGGGTATAGCGAAAGCAATGTCCGATGCAGGAGCAAGTCTTGCATTTACATATCAAGGTGACGCATTTGGAAAGAGATTGGAACCATTAGCACAATCCGTTGATTCCAATTTGATGATGGACGTTGATGTAACTAATGATGCGTCGCTTGATAAAGCTTTTCAAACATTAGCTAGTAGCTGGGGATCAGTAGACTTTGTCGTACACGCGATTGCATATTCAGAAAAAAATGAACTAACAGGTAGATTTTTGAATACCACTAGAGAGAACTTTAAAAATTCTCTCGACATTTCTTCTTATTCATTTATCGAAATCGCCCGTCGGTCACATCCTTTGATGATAGCTAAAGGTGGTACGCTACTCACTTTAACTTATCAAGGTTCAAACCGAGTAACCCCATTTTATAATGTAATGGGGGTTGCAAAGGCGGCACTTGAGGCCACTACACGCTATTTGGCAAATGATCTTGGTGCCGATGGAATTCGAGTGAATGCTATTTCTCCAGGTCCTATGAAAACATTGGCTGGTGCTGCTATTGGAGGTGCAAGAAAAACTTTCAAGCATACTGAGATGAATTCTCCTTTACGATCAAATGCCTCTCTGGAAGCTGTTGGTGGTACAGCTGTATATCTTGCGTCGGACGCAGGTGCATACACAACCGGAGAAATAATTTATGTTGATGGTGGTTATCACGTTTTGGGAATGCCGCAGTCAGAAAATATATGACGGCAGCGGTTTCGCACTATGTTAGAAGCTAGTTATGTAAGTTATTAGAATTATTCAAAACTTGGGCTTTCACTTCAATTCAAGACACGCTATCTGCATCATATAATATATTTGGATCACTTGAACATGGCACTTAATAAGCATTTTGACTCTGCAACGGTTGAAAGACGTGTTTCAGAAAAGTGGATTGGGAATAAAGCTTTTAGGGCTGGTGCAAATGCCAAAGACGGACAACCCAGCTATACGATAATGATCCCCCCTCCAAATGTTACTGGCGTTTTACATATGGGACATGCCTTTAATAACACTCTTCAGGATATCCTAATTCGCTGGAAACGTATGCAAGGTTACGATACTTTATGGCAACCGGGTACAGATCATGCTGGAATTGCAACTCAAATGGTTGTTGAGCGGCAGCTAGCTGAACAGGGAAAAAAGCGCACTGACTTCTCCCGCGATGAGTTTCTTGAAAAAATCTGGAATTGGAAAAAAAAGTCTGGTGGAACAATAATAAGTCAGTTGCAAAGATTAGGTGCTTCTTGTGATTGGGATCGGGAAGCCTTTACTATGTCTGGCGCTCCAAATGCGCCAAAAGATGAAGGCGGAAATTTTCACGATGCGGTAATAAAAGTCTTTGTAGATCTCTATAAAAAAGGCTTGATTTATAGGGGGAAAAGACTTGTTAATTGGGACCCTCATTTTGAAACGGCAATTTCAGATTTAGAAGTTGAAAATATTGAAGTGGCCGGACATATGTGGCACTTTAAATATCCCTTAAAAGGCGGAGAAGCTTATACTTATATAGAAAAAGATGAAAATGGAAACATCACTTTACAGGAAGAACGAGATTACATTTCGATAGCTACAACACGTCCTGAAACAATGCTTGGAGATGGAGCTGTTGCAGTTCATCCATCGGACCAAAGATATAAACCTCTCATAGGAAAGTTTTGTGAAATACCCGTGGGGCCAAAACAATATCGTCGCCTGATACCAATAATCACAGATGAATACCCTGATCCTAATTTTGGTTCTGGGGCTGTAAAAATCACTGGCGCCCATGATTTCAACGATTATCAAGTAGCAAAAAGATCAAATATTCCCATGTATTCTCTAATGGATAAAAAAGGGGTAATGCGCGTTGATGGTTTACCTTATAAAGATGAGGTGGCAAAAGCACAGGCTATTTTAAATGAGGAGATTAGTTGGGATGAAGATCTAATTGCCTCTATGAATTTAGTTCCAGACGAATATCGAGGACTGGACCGATTTGAAGCTCGAAAAAAAGTTGTTGCCGAAATTACTGCTGAAGGATTAGCGGTAATGGTAGATGCCACAGATAATGAGGGTAACTTATTTACCAAGGCATTTGTAGAAAGTAAGCCTATTATGCAACCTTTTGGCGACAGATCTAAGGTTGTCATTGAACCGATGTTAACAGACCAGTGGTTCGTTGAGACTTCAAAAATTGTCAAGCCAGCTTTGGATGCCGTCAGAAATGGTGAGATTAAAATTATACCAGAAAGCGGCGAAAAAACTTATTATCATTGGTTAAATAATATTGAGCCTTGGTGTATTTCTCGTCAACTATGGTGGGGTCACCAGGTTCCAGTGTGGTTTGATAAAGATGGAAATCAATTTTGTGCCGTGACAGAGAGTGACGCTCAAGAACAAGCGGGTTCAGATGTTCAGCTTACGAGAGATCCTGATGTTTTAGATACATGGTTTTCATCTGGATTGTGGCCGATTGGAACTTTAGGATGGCCCGAAGATAGCAGTGCTTTAAATCAATATTTTCCAACATCTACTTTGGTAACGGGACAGGATATCTTGTTTTTCTGGGTCGCCAGAATGATAATGATGCAACTTGCTGTTAGAAATGAAATTCCTTTTGATACGGTCTATTTACATGGATTAGTTAGGGATGCCAAAGGTAAAAAGATGTCCAAGTCCACAGGTAATGTTGTGGATCCAATTGACATTATTGATGAGTATGGAGCCGACGCTCTTCGTTTTACAAATGCATCAATGGCTTCAATTGGTGGTGTTTTAAAATTGGATACTCAAAGGATTGCCGGCTATAGAAATTTTGGTACAAAACTTTGGAATGCAGCGAGGTTTGCTTCACTTAATGAAGCAAATTTTGGGTTATCACTTCCAGCGGCAAAAGAAACAGTAAATCGTTGGATAGTAGGTGAAACTATCAAAACGCTTAATGAAGTAAATATTGCTTTTGATCAATTTAGATTTAACGATGCTGCACAGGCCCTATATTCTTTTGTTTGGGGTACGGTTTGCGACTGGTACGTGGAGCTTTCAAAGCCTCTTTTAAATTCTGACGTCTCTAAGATAAAAAATGAAACCCGGCAAACAATGGGGTGGGTTATAGACCATTGTTTAATATTGCTGCATCCTATCATGCCTTTTATCACTGAAGAATTGTGGGAGACCCTAACAAAAAGAAACGAGATGCTAGTTCATTGTGATTGGCCAGAATATGATCGCTCTCTAATTGATCATGCAGCGGATCTAGAAATGAATTGGGTTGTAAACCTCATAGAGTCTATTCGCTCGGCTCGAGCTCAATTGAGGGTCCCCGCTGGATTAAAGATACCAATGATTTTATTGGAAATGGATTCCGAAGCTAAACAAGCTTGGGAAAATAATAGTGAAATGATACAGAAGCTCGCTAGAATAACAGAACTTACAAGTGCTGACGAAATACCTAAAGGTAGCGTTGCGATATCAGCCAAAGGAGCTAGTTTTGCCTTGCCGCTTGAGGGCATTATAGATGTAGAGGAAGAAAAGAAACGTCTTAGTAAATCGCTTGATAAGCTTCAAAAAGAAATTTCAGCGCTGAAAGGAAGGCTCCAAAATTCAAAGTTCATAGAAAGTGCTCCGGAAGAAGTAATTTTAGAAACTCAAGAGAACTTAGTTTTGCGAGAAGAAGAAAAAGCCAAGTTGTCATCTGCGGCTTCAAAACTGTGAAGATTTTAAACATCACTGCTTAAATCTCTTAAGCTCTACTCCATATTCCTTCCTTCTGGACCGGACATATCAAACCCAAGATGTCGAGCGACTGTGAAAATGTCTTTATCGCCTCTACCACACATATTCATGCAAATAATATGGTTTGATGGGAGGTCAGGTGCTATTTTCATAACGTGGGCTAGGGCATGACTTGGCTCCAATGCGGGTATAATACCTTCCGTTGTGCAACTAAGTTGAAATGCTTCAAGAGCCTCTTTATCAGTGATTGACACATATTTTGCGCGACCTATTTCGTGGAGCCATGCATGTTCAGGGCCTATACCTGGATAATCAAGACCTGCAGATATAGAAAACCCTTCCATGATTTGGCCATCATCATTCTGCAACAAATAGGTGCGGTTACCATGCAAAACACCTGGTCTTCCACCAGTTAATGAAGCGCAGTGCTCCATTTTATCGTTTACGCCTTTTCCTCCAGCCTCTACCCCAATTATCTCTACTGAATTATCGTCTAAAAATGGATAAAAAAGGCCCATTGCATTAGATCCACCCCCAATAGCAGCAACCAAGGTATCTGGCAGGCGACCTTCTACATTATGCATTTGCTGTTTTGTTTCTTTACCAATTATTGATTGAAAGTCTCTCACCATAGCGGGGTAGGGATGAGGCCCAGCCACCGTTCCTATGCAATAAAAGGTGTCACGGACATTAGTCACCCAGTCTCGTAATGCATCATTCATGGCGTCTTTTAGAGTGCCTCGACCTGATGTGACAGGCACGACCTCAGCACCGAGAAGCTTCATACGAAAAACATTTGGGGCCTGTCTTTCAACATCATGAGAACCCATATATACAACGCACTTTAAACCAAATTTTGCGCAAACCGTAGCTGTGGCAACACCATGTTGGCCGGCGCCGGTCTCAGCAATTATACGTGTTTTCCCCATTCGTTTTGCAAGAATGATCTGACCAAGTACGTTGTTGATTTTATGAGCGCCCGTATGATTTAGCTCGTCGCGTTTGAAGTAAATTTTAGCCCCCCCTAATTGATTAGTGAGACGCTCTGCAAAATAAAGTGGGCTAGGTCTTCCTACATAGTTGGTCCACAGATCATCCATTTCAGACCAAAAAGATTGATCGGTTTTTGCTTTTTCATATTGTTTTTCAAGCTCGAGAATGAGCGGCATAAGCGTTTCAGAAACAAATCTACCACCAAATTTGCCGAAACGGCCTTTTTCATCTGGGCCATTCATAAAGCTATTAAAAAGATCATTTGCCATAATTTTTGCTCCTTTGATCGGTTTAGCTTGCAGTCAAACAAACGTAAAGTGCGAAGCTCAATAAATTAAATAGAAGACATAAATGAAGCAATTTTATTTTCATCTTTGACACCTGGAGATCTTTCCACGCCAGATGATAAATCAAGTTGAGTTGCTCCAGTTAAATCAATGGCATTTGCTGCATTTTTTCTATCAAGACCACCTGCAAGCAGCCAAGGGCAATCAAACTCAATATTTTTAATTAAATTCCAATCAAAGCTCAAACCATTGCCACCTGGTAAAATAGATGATTTAGGAGGTTTAGCATCTATGAGTAGTTGGTCTGCGACTTCAGAAAATATTGAAACTAATTTCAGATCTTTCGCTTCAGAAATGCCAATCGCTTTAATGACAGGTAAATGGTATTTTAATTTAATTTCTTTTACTCTTTCTGGTGTCTCTTCACCATGTAATTGGATAAAATCTAATGGCACATTTTCTACTATTTCATCCAGAAATCGAGTATCTGGGTTGACTGCTACAGCCACTTTCTTAATTTTATTCCCAGCATGTAGACTGAGCTGCCTTGCGAGTTTTGTCTCTACAAAACGAGGTGATTTTTCAAAAAACATTAGGCCAGCGTAGTATGCATCATATTTTATGATAGCATCCATATCCTGTTTGTTAGTTATACCACAAATTTTGACACGAATTTTGGAACGCATTACTCTAATTTTTCATTTCGACTTTTTCTAGGAGTGTGAGCACATCATCTCCTTTGTTATCTTTTGCATGCATTTCAGATAGTTCGGTTTCTGCTCTCGAAAGTCTTTTTTCATTTAGGTTTGCTTCAACTCTAAATTTGTATTCCCTCAGCCACTCCCATACAAATCCTATAATAAGCCCGATAAAAATACCGGAAAAGAATACTAAAAATAAAGGTATATTAATAGAAATAGTGATTCCCATAAGGCTAGATAGATCTGTAGGTAACAGATAGAGGCTAACGTTTTCACTATTAGCTAATGAAATCACTACAAGTATTATTGCCAAGAAAATTAAGAACAGGGTGCGTACTAAACGCATTCTTTCTAAGCTCTTCCGTTAAGACGTTCTCTAAGAAGTTTACCTGTTTTGAAAAAGGGTACAGCTTTGCTTTCTACCTTAACCGATTCCCCTGTTCGAGGATTTCGGCCTATTCGTGCGTCTCTTCGCTTGACAGAAAAAGCACCAAATCCTCTCAGTTCTACTCTGTCTCCCTTAGCTAAGGCTTCAGAAATTTCATTAAATACTGTATTTACGATACGTTCAACATCACGCTGATAAAGATGTGGATTATCATCTGCAATTATTTGAACTAGTTCCGAACGTATCATGTGTAAACCCCCTCAGCTACATAAGTCCCACAATGCCTAAGTATAAACACAATAACGATTGATAAAAGACATTTGTTGGCCAAGTCTATATTGTCACAGTGTTTTTTATAATTTTTATTTAAAAAATTTCAGAAAATTGTGAGTTTTTGTAAATTTTTAAAAGCAGTTTGGTATTTGATATGATTTCAACAACGAATCGAAAATCGCCGCTACCCTATTTTTGTAGCGGCGTTTAACTTGATTTTTTTTTTAGTTCAATCGTCTGTTTTTAAAGCAGCACCCAGAATATCACCTAAAGAGGCGCCACTGTCTGATGAGCCATATTGTTCAACGGCTTCTTTTTCTTCAGCAATTTCTCTAGCTTTGATAGAGACACCTATTTTTCGCGCCTTATTGTCAATATTTGTCACTCTAACATCTACTTTATCACCCACACTAAATCTCTCGGGTCTTTGTTCGGCACGGTCTCGTGAAAGGTCTGTTTTACGAATAAAAGACTTCATGCCTTCGTATTCTACTTCGATACCACCATCTTCTATTGATTTAATCTCAACTGTGATAATTGAACCGCGTTTAACGTTTCCGGTCGCCTCAGAAAATTTATCGCCTCCTAATGCCTTAATGGACAGGCTAATTCTTTCTTTTTCAACATCAACCTCTGAAACAATTGCTTTGACTGTTTCTCCCTTTTTAAATTTTTGTATAGCTTCTTCACCACGCTCTTCCCAAGAGATATCGCTCAAGTGTACCATACCATCTATATCTCCTGAGAGCCCCACAAATAGACCAAACTCTGTAATATTCTTAACTTCACCTTCGATCTCTGCCCCTTCAGGATGAGCTTCGGCAAAAACTTCCCACGGGTTTCGTATTGTTTGCTTCAATCCGAGAGATACCCGACGTTTAATATCGTCTATTTCAAGGACCATAACTTCAACTTCTTGGCTAGTGGAAACAATTTTTCCAGGATGAACATTTTTCTTTGTCCAAGACATCTCGGACACATGTACTAATCCTTCGACACCTGCTTCTAATTCAACAAATGCTCCATAGTCAGTTATATTTGTGACGATACCTTTATGTGTCGACTCAAGAGGATACTTATTTTCAACAATCGACCACGGATCTTCCTCAAGTTGTTTCATCCCGAGGCTAATGCGATGTGTATCTTTATTTATCTTTATAACCTGTACTTTGATTGACTGACCAATAGCAAGTATTTCTGATGGATGATTAATTCGGCGCCAGGCCATATCCGTAACGTGAAGCAAACCATCCACTCCGCCTAAATCAACAAATGCACCGTATTCCGTGATATTTTTTACGATACCTTCAGCATCCATACCCTCTGCAAGATTGCCGATTACTTCAGCTCGCTGTTCTGCACGGCTTTCCTCTAAAATTGAGCGGCGTGAAACAACGATGTTTCCTCTCCGACGATCCATTTTGAGAATTTGAAAAGGCTGCTTCATTCCCATAAGAGGACCTGCATCCCGAATAGGGCGAACATCTACCTGAGATCCAGGAAGAAAGGCTACTGCCCCTCCTAAATCGACTGTGAAGCCGCCTTTAACTCTTCCAAAAATTGCACCGTCTACCCTTTCGTCTTTTGTATGGGCTTTTTCAAGTCTATCCCATGCCTCTTCTCTACGTGCCATTTCTCTAGAAACAACAGCTTCGCCTTTTGAATTTTCAACTTGACGCAAAAAAACTTCAACTTCATCACCAACCGCAACTTTGGGGGCTTCTCCGGGGTCTGCAAACTCTTTAAGTTCAACCCTTCCCTCCATTTTGTAGCCAACGTCTACTATTGCAAACCCAGCTTCCACGGCTATAACTTTACCCTTTACTACCGATCCTTCTTCCGGTGTATCTATGTCAAAGCTTTCTTTTAGTAGAGCTTCGAATTCTTCCATTGATGCATTTTGAGCCATGAGGTCTCATCTTCCTTTTCTAAGCATTGTTTCTGGCCGTTCGGTTGGATCCGCCGGTCTTTAAATTAAATTAGTTTACTTAACGCCAAAAGGGCCGGTTTAATCCGACCCATCAAAAATTGGTGCAGTTGTGCACGTGTCTCTCGTTTCAACATTACACGGCGACTTAATATGAAATAACATTATGTTCAAGATAAATTTTTCATACCCAGTTTGATTTTCTTTAATTACTTTATTCACTGAAGAGACAAGACTTTCTTAAACAGTCAAATTTTAGTTTGAATATAATCTAAGACATGATCTATTGCCTCTTTTATTGACAAGTCTGACGTATCAAAAACTTTTGCGTCATTTGCGGCAATCAATGGCGAAGAGCTACGTGTTTTATCTCTCTGATCTCTCTCTACAATTTGATCTATGATAGTGTCCAATTTTAATTCCTTATCTGTTTTTTGGAGTTCTAGGTATCTTCGGTAGGCTCTTGCCTCTAAAGAGGCTGTAAGAAAAATTTTAATTTGTGCATCGGGGCAAACTATTGTTCCAATATCTCTCCCATCCAAAACTGCCCCTGGCATTTTTTTGGAAAAATTTCGTTGAAATTTCAAAAGCGATGCTCTGACTTCTGGTATAGCGGCTATTTCACTAGCAGCTTTTGCTATTTCTGGTTTTTGAAGATCATAGCTGTCTAAGTCATCGTTTTTTAAATTCTTAGCAGCATAAATCGGTTCATGGCCCCCGATGTATTTTGCTCCAATCGCCCTATAAAGTTTGCCAGTATCTAAGTAGTGAAATTTCAGTTTTTCAGATATAGCTTTTGAAACTGTCCCTTTGCCTGATGCTGCTGGTCCATCAATTGCTATTACTATACTGCTCAAAGCTCTGCCTTCTGAAAATTGGCTCCAATTTCAGCCATTAAACTTTCAAAGATTGGAAATGAAGTAGTAATGGGGCTACTGTCATCTATCTTAACCGAACTTTTGCTAGCCATTCCCAAAATTAAAAAAGACATTGCTATTCTATGATCTAAGAAAGTTTCACATAAACCGCCACCTTTTACGCCATCGATTTCACGTCCTTCTACAGACCACCAATCTTCTCCCTCTTCTATTAATAAGCCGTTAGATCTCAAGCCTTTTGCCATAGCATCTATACGATCGCTTTCTTTTACTCTTAACTCGCTAACCTCTCGCATTAATGTTTTGCCTTTTGCAAAAGACGCAACAACCGAAAGAATAGGGTATTCATCAATCATGCTTGCTGCTCTTTTGGGTGGAACATCAATTCCTATCATGTTGGGTGAAAATTTTGCTCGGATGTCAGCGACGGGTTCTCCCCCTTGAAAGCTTTCATTTTCGAATGTGATGTTAGCATTCATTTCTCTAAGTGTTTCAAACAAACCTGAGCGTGTAGGGTTTAACCCTATGTTTGGAACAAGTACATCCGATCCTTCTGTTATCAAGGCAGCACAAACTGGAAAAGCTGCACTTGAAGGATCTCTAGGAACTTTTATTTCCTGTGGCAACAATTCGGGATACCCTTTGACCCTTACTATATGCCCTTTGCTCGTCGTTTCGGTTTCAACTTCAGCCCCAAAACCCTGCAGCATTCTTTCAGTGTGGTCTCTTGTTTTCTCTTTTTCTATAATTGTTGTTTCACCAGCCGTATTTAAACCAGCAAAAAGTATAGATGATTTAATTTGTGCAGAAGCGACAGGGGTTTGATAGGTTATAGGTACTGCGGATGCAGCCCCAACCACAGTGATTGGCAGTTTGCCATGTCGTCGCCCATAAGTCTTTGCTCCAAATAAATTTAAGGGTTCTGTTATTCTGGCCATTGGTCTTCTGTTAAGGCTCGCGTCTCCAGTGAAGGTCGCTGTTATATCGGTTGTAGACATTGCTCCCATAATAAGACGAACCCCTGTACCAGAGTTTCCACAATCTATTACCTTTTCGGGCTCAGCAAAACCTCCAACACCAAAGCCATCGACTGTCCAGTACCCATTTTCATGTTTCTCAACCAAAGCTCCAAATGAGCTCATTGCTTTTGCGGTGTCGATAACATCTTGGCCTTCCAACAGTCCATGAATTTTAGTTTGCCCAACTGACAGAGCTCCCAGGATTAAAGATCTGTGAGAGATCGATTTATCCCCCGGTACTTTTGCTTGGCCTCGCAAATTTGACACTCGCTTAGATGACATAGGTATGGGTTTGTCCAGCCCTGACATAATGTTGCCTTATCTTGTTTTGACGACCTGATACCTGATGATAACAAAAGCGTCCATTACCAAATCATTTTAGTTTACATTTATTTAAAATATATGTTTTTGGCTTTAGTCGCAGATGCTCTTCCAAATATTCTAAGCGACAAACGTCAGATAATGTGGAACTCTTCCCTCTTTTAAAGCTTTTAGTTCGTAGCGTGTAGATATCCAGTCGCACCACGGAGCACGCCAGTCTGATGCATCTTTTGCTAGCCACGTAAATCCTGCTTTTGGAGCCTCTTGAAGACTTTGTCTGACATAATCTTCAATATCTGTGGCTATTCTTAATATACTCCCAGCTTTCATCGAATTGTGAAGAGGCCTTAAAAATTCTTGTGTTACAAACCTTCTACGGTGGTGCTTTTTTTTTGGCCATGGATCTGGATATAAAAGAAAAACTTTATCGATAGAACTTTTTGGTAATACATCAAAAATATTTCTAGCATCTCCATCGTAAAGCCTAACATTATTACAGGGGTGATCGCTTAATTTTCTAAGAAGCATCGCTAATCCATTAATATATGGTTCACAACCAATAATCCCGATGTCTGGATTTAATTTGGCTTGGTGTATCAGATGTTCTCCGCCTCCAAAGCCAATTTCTAACCAAATATTTTTTTTAGCAAAGAGTTTGGTTAAATTTAGAGGTTTTCTTTTAGGGTTTTCTTCCCATGAGATATTTTTGATAGAATATTTGGAAAATTCATCTCGTATAGTTTCAGATTGCTTTGCGCTGAGAGCCTTACCCTTAAAACGGCCATAAAAGTTTCTCCACTGGCTTCCACTTTTATGGCGATTAAGTCCACTACACATTAATCAATTCTATCTACGATTTTTAAAAATGAGCTAATCTTGTTCTACTAACATTTTGATTTGAGTTCATCGACGAGATCAAGTTTTTCCCAGCTAAATCCTCCATCTTTCTCGGGTTTGCGGCCAAAGTGGCCATAGGCTGCTGTTCTCTGATATATGGGTTTGTTTAGTCCTAAATGTGTTCTTATTCCCATAGGTGTTAGATCCATACAATGGGCAATTGCGTTCTCTATAGTTTCTTCTGAAATGGTACCGGTTCCAAATGTATCCGCGTAAATAGAAAGTGGTTTTGCTACCCCAATTGCATAACTCAATTGAATTGAACATTTCTTCGCTAGATTAGCCCCGACTATGTTTTTAGCTAGATAACGAGCTGCGTAAGCTGCCGAACGGTCAACTTTTGTGGGATCTTTACCTGAAAATGCACCACCTCCATGTGGCGCTGCCCCTCCATATGTATCCACTATTATTTTTCTGCCTGTTAATCCTGCATCTCCATCAGGTCCGCCAATAACAAACTTTCCAGTGGGGTTGACATGCCACTGAGTTTCATTCGAAATCCAACTGTCTGGCAAAACTTCTCTGATATATGGTTCCACGACCGAGCGAACATCTGCCGACGTCATTTTTTCGTCGAGGTGCTGTGTTGATAAAACTATAGATGTTACACCCTTTGGCATCCCATCTTGATACTTTACTGATAACTGAGATTTAGCATCTGGCCCCAAGGTTGGCTCTGTCCCATTTTTTCTAACTTCCGCTAATCTTCTCAGTATTGCATGAGAATATTGGATAGGAGCAGGCATCAGATCCTCTGTTTCATCCGTGGCATATCCAAACATGATACCCTGATCGCCAGCGCCTTCATCTTTGTTCTCGCTCGCATTAACTCCTTGGGCTATATGTGCGGATTGTTCGTGCAATAAGTTAGTTACCTCTACGGTTTCATGATGAAATTTTTCTTGTTCGTAACCAATGTCTTTGATGCAAGCTCTCGCGATATCGTCTATTCGGTTCATATATTCCTTTACAATATTTTTATCGGATAGCCCCACTTCGCCTCCTATGATAACTCTGTTTGTTGTGGCAAATGTCTCGCATGCCACCCTTGCTTCAGGCTCTTCTGAGATAAAGGCATCTAGAACGGCGTCAGATATTCTATCACATACTTTGTCAGGGTGTCCTTCAGATACTGACTCTGAGGTAAAGATAAAGTTGCTTCCACTCAATTTTTTCTCCAAATATTTTTAGTACGTTTCTGTTACTAAACGAACTCGATTAATAATTTGTTTATAAAAAAATGCAACCAATATACTGATTAAAATAAGAGATAGAAATACTAAGTTTCCATATTCGCCGTAAACTGTGTTCTGTTTGCGAGATGGTATAAAAGCATCTAGATAACCTGACTTGTTAACTGGTAGACTTTTCAAAACAACTCCATTAGCGTCGATAATGGCAGAAATTCCGGTATTAGCCACACGAATTACTGGCAAGCCATATTCAATGGATCTAATACGAAGTTGAGCTAAATGTTGTTGGGGTCCTATTGATCTCCCGAACCATGCATCATTTGTAATTTGTAAAATAAAATCAGCATTTTTAACTGAGGGTTTTAGAAAATCTGAGAATATCGCTTCATAACATATTAGTGGGACAAAGTTTAATCCATTTGATAGGCGTATTAGCTGAGATCCACTACCTCTTTTGAAACCCCAGCCAAATAAGTTCGATCTTTCTGAAATCTTAAAATAACTTTTTAAGTTTGTGAATGGTAAGTATTCACCGAACGGGACGAGTTTAGCCTTATCGTAGAAAGCAGTTTCCTGATTTTTATTTTCTATGATTAGAGAATTTTTTAAAAAGTTTGTTTGATCAATTTTTAAGGCTCCAAATACTAGTATACTTTCCTGTGTTGCTTCTCTCATTTTTTCAATTTCTTCAGATGCGGAATTATACGGTAAATACAAAGAGGTTTCTGGCCATACTATTATATCAGGTCTCGGCTTTTGAGCTGTCATTTTAACCATGCTCTCAAAAAATTTTGGAGCAAATTCCGCTGACCATTTTTTTTCTTGGGCTGCATTTGGTTGGATCAAGCGAACGCTAGTAGTTAAGTTGTTTGAGGGCTCATCCCTGAAAGATTGGGGAGCAAAAAATAATATAGATAACAGAAGCGTAGCTAGAGACAAGTTAGCTATTTTTCGTGTTCTAAGGCTGGAGGCAGTTGTAAAGCAGGTTAGAAGCAGTAATAAATTCAGTCCGTAGGGCCCTAATATCGCAAACCATTTACCTGCTGTAGTATCTAGCAATACATAGGAAATATTAGCCCAGGGAAATCCTGTTAAAAAATATAATCGGAAATATTCTGCTAAACTTAAACTTATCACAACTCCTAAACTTGAAAGGTAGTAATGGCCTAAAAAGGCAAATGAAGCCCATATTAATGCTAAAAAACTTGGTAATGCAATTAAAGCAATTGGAGCAATCCAGCCATGCACCCAGGGTTCAACCAAAAAGGGCTCCACGATCCAAATCAAAGAAATAATAAAATACCCAAACCCGAAAAAGAATGTTGATTTAAAGATATTTCTAGGAAGTGCCTTCACTAGAATAAGCCAAAACCAGGCAATCAAAGAACCAATACTTAAATACCATAAGGCCCATGGAGCATTACCTAGTGCAAATACAGTACCTAGAGCTAAGGAAATTATATTCGATTTATTCAGCGGCTTTAATAGCATCTGGCAATCTTAAACGTAGTTTTTTTACTCGACGGGCATCCGCCTCGATTATTTCAAATTCCATGCCGTGAGGGTGTGGTACAATTTCTCCTCTTACAGGAACCCTTCCAGCTAGCATAAAAACTAAACCGCCAAATGTGTCGATCTCTTCAGCATCAATAGAGGCTTCATTTGTAAGGTCCAAGCCAGTTTCTTCATTAAATTCTCGCAATGATGTTTTTGCCGTAGCTAAATACTGTCCAGGCTTTTCTAAAAGCCAATCTTTTTGGTTGGTTTCGTCATGTTCGTCTTCAATATCTCCTACCAATTGTTCAATTAAATCTTCAATTGTCACAAGACCATCAACACCCCCATATTCATCAATTACTAACGCCATATGGGTCCTTTCTGCTTGCATTTTTGCGAGCAAAACTCCCACTGACATTGAAGGTGGAACAAAAAGTAAGGTTCTTAAAATATTCTTCACAATAAAGGAGCTGTCATCACCATTAGAATTTGATTTTAAAATAAAGTCTTTGAAATGGACAAATCCAAGTGGGCTATCTAGCGTTCCTTCATATACAGGTAAACGAGTTAATGCTGTATTGCTAAAAGTATCAAACAGGTCTTCCTTTGATATTATGTCACTTACTGCAACAATTTCTGCCTTCGGTATAGACACGTCTTGAACGCTAACGCGTAAAAGGTTTCCTACTTCACTATTGGTATTGTCTTTTAAATTTTCTAAATTTTGCGTTTTATCAGGTTCGTGCTGTAAATCGCCAAAAGGTAGCCACCCTGCAATGCGTGCAAAAAAGCTCTGTGGTTTTCGTTTTGATTTAATATATTTGCGTTGCGCGCTGTGCGCTGCACTCGAGGATCCGTCTGTGTCGCCCATGTCTCCATTCCGCTAAGTAGCGTTGATTTTATAGATATGGATCGCTTATACCCAGTTTTGCAAGCACTTGCACCTCAATTTTTTCCATTTTTGTGGCATTTTCTTCTTCTTTATGGTCAAATCCGAGCAAATGAAGCACAGAGTGTACAATCAAGTGGCATACATGATGCTCAAACTTAACCTTTGACTTAGTGGCTTCTTTTTTACAAATCTCAAATGCAATCGCTATATCGCCTAGTTCATGAGGGTTGTTAGCTTCAGCAGGTGTTAAAGTACTTTTCACTTCATAATTCTCTAAACTTGCAGGAAAAGACAATACATTGGTTGGGCAATTCTTACCCCTGAATTTATTATTTAAATGCTTTATCTGCTTGTTATCACAGGCAAGAACACAGCAAGAAAAACTTTTATGGTGAAGGTCTAGTAAGAAAAGTGTTTCGAAAAACGCTTGATTTGCTATCTGCCTTAAATCTAAAGTTTTCCACCGAGCATCTTCAATAACGACATCGACAGCCATGCCTCTATTTGTCCAAGTTAACGCTATTTAATTTTTTTTTGCTGTCTTTGTCATAGGCTTCAATTATCGATGCTACTAATGGATGCCGTACGACATCACGTGCCGAGAAATAGTTAAAGCTAATATTTGGTAAAGCACTAAGTAACCTTTCAGCCTCAACTAGGCCAGACGTCACTCCTTTAGGTAAATCAATTTGTGATCTATCCCCAGTTATCGCCATCCTGCTACCTTCTCCAAGTCTTGTTAAAAACATTTTCATTTGCATAGAGCTGGCATTTTGAGCTTCATCTAAAACTACAAAGGCATGTGAAAGGGTGCGACCCCGCATAAATGCTAGCGGTGCAATCTCAATCTGCTTTTCTTCTATTAATTTTGAAAGTTGCTTGCCTGGTAAAAAGTCGTTTAAAGCATCATATAATGGCTGCATGTAAGGATCGACTTTATCCTTCATATCACCAGGTAAATACCCCAACTTTTCTCCGGCTTCCACTGCTGGGCGACTCAGGACTATTCGATCAACTTCGCCATTAATGAATTTTGATACGGCAACAGCCACAGCAAGATAGGTTTTTCCTGTACCGGCTGGACCAATGCCAAACACTAACTCATTATTAAAAAGTGATGATGCAAACGATTTCTGTGCAGTTGTTCTTGGCTCAATTGTTTTTTTTCTAGTTTTTATTTCCAAATTGGATTTTTTAAACATTTCAATTTGTTCAGTTGCATGAGAACTATAGTCCATTTCTTTAAGGTCTATAAATTGACGAAGTTCTCGATCAAGATCACCTGTATCAAGGGATTTTCCAGCTTCAAGCCGTGTGTATAGTGCTTCTAACGTCGCTTTCCCATGAGCTCTTGATATTTCATCACCAAACAAATTCAGTTCGTTGCCTCGTCTGACAATCTGCACTGATAGTTTTTGCTCTATTTCAGCCAAGTTTTTGTCAAATTCTCCACAAAGATCTATCAAAAGCTTATTATCGGAAAATTTTAGATTTGTTTGATCCTGTTCTTCTTTATTTTTTATTTTGTCAGCGGTAGTAGGGATCACTAACAGTTCCTTTCCTGTCATTTAACCTAAGGGTGCCAAGCGCGGTAAAAAAAATCAACACAAATAATGTAGCATTAGTTAGACAGAGATCCACTTAAAGAGTTGGCGTTACTGTTCATTATCTTTACTTGCTTTAGTTCACCCACAGAAATGGTTGGATCAGTGACATTCACCGCGTGCAAATATTCCGATTTTCCGACAAGTTGATTATCAAAACGGCCTGTCCTCTCAAATAAAACCTGGACCTCTCTACCAACCATTTTGTCTTGAATGCTTTTTTGCTGTTGCTTTATTAAGTCTTGAAGTTGATGCAGTCTGGCAGTTTTAACTTCCTCAGGCACCTGATCGCGCTCAGCAGCAGGCGTACCTGGGCGCGTCGAGTATTTAAATGAAAAGGCCTGCCCATATTCAATTTCTTTTATTAACGACATGGTATCATTGAAATCATTTTCTGTTTCTTCTGGAAATCCTACAATGAAATCTCCAGAAATAAGAATATCAGGACGCGCTTGGCGAATTTTTGAAATCAATGAAACATAACTTTCTGCGTCATGGGATCTATTCATTCGTTTTAAAATATTGTTTGAACCAGATTGAACAGGCAAGTGGAGATATGGCATGAGTTTTTTACACTGGCCATGAGCTTCAATTAGATCAGGTGTCATATCGTTTGGGTGACTTGTGGTAAATCGAATTCGAGCCAATCCGTCGATTTTTTCTAATTCCCAAATTAACTTAGCCAAACTCCATTCGTTTCCATCTGGACCATCGCCGTGATATGCGTTCACATTTTGTCCAAGCAATGTTATTTCTTTCACTCCCGATTGAACTAACTGTTTAGCTTCGTCGATAATCCTAATGACTGGCCTGGAGTTTTCTGCACCACGTGTATACGGCACCACACAGAAGGCGCAAAATTTATCGCAACCCTCTTGAACAGTTAAAAAAGCTGAAGGCCCTCTTTGTGCCGACCTTTTTCCCTTTAAAACTGAAAATTTATCCTCTTCTGGAAAAGCTATATCAACTTGTTTTTTGCCATCTACGGCATTGGCCGCTAAATCTGCTATGTTATGATAACTTTGAGGGCCAACGATCAAATCAACCAAAGGTTGGCGTTTAATAATCTCGTCCCCCTCAGCTTGTGCGACGCAGCCTGTCACTCCAATTTTTAGAGATGGCTTGAGCGTCTTTAAATCCTTAAATCTTCCCAACTCAGAATAAACTTTTTCGGCAGCTTTTTCCCTAATATGACATGTGTTTAAGAGTATCATATCTGCTTCGCTAGGATTGAGAGTTTCTTCATAACCATCTTCTCCAAGAGCTTCAGACATACGCTCACTGTCATAAACATTCATTTGGCATCCATATGTTTTTATGTACAGCTTTTTGGGTTTGTCCATGGTTTTATATCTCACTTCCTAGGGTAACAGGCGCTATATCAAGTTTATAAAAAATCGCAATGGAAAGATATAGTGAAGGTTTTGGATTTATTTTAAGGTTTGGTCTATTGACTTTGCTTTCGTTAAATTTAGTAAACAATTGTGTGTTGTTAAACTTGGATTTGAAGCGGCAATGGAAAAGTTTGGGAAAAGTCAGTCAGTCTTAAGAACAGAAGATAACCGTTTTTTGACGGGCGCAGGTAAATACATAGACGATCACACTCCATCTAGTTCACTTTTTGCCTATTTTTTTCGATCTCAAGTTGCGCACGCAAAAATCAAAGATCTAAATGTAGAAGATGCTAAAAAAGCCAGTGGTGTATGTGCGATTTTTACTGCTAACGATTTAGAGAGTCGTGGAGTTAAAAATGACCTGGTAGGTGTCACGGTCAAGAACCGAGATGGAACCGATGGCGCCTGTCCCAAAAGGCCTTTATTAGCAGAGGATAGGGTTCGCTTTGTTGGAGAGCCTGTAGCTTTGATTATTGCTGACACAATACAGGATGCAAAAGATGCTTCCGAGTTGATAGAAGTGGATTATGAAGACCTACCTGTATCAATAAATCTTGAGGCCGGCGAAAACTCGATACACGAAGAAGCTCCAGGCAACGTAGCCTTTGAATGGCAAATTGGAGATGAAAAAAGAACAAACGCTATTTTTGAAAAAGCGAACAAAGTCGTCTCAATGGAAGTCTCAAATAACAGAATTATTGCTAATTCAATGGAGCCAAGGGGTTGTTATGCTGAATGGAGTAAAGATCGGTTACATCTTTCTGTGAGTGGTCAAGGGGTTTGGGTACATAAGAGATTTGTATCAGAGATTCTTGGTTTGCAGAGCCAGCAAATTAGGGTCACCAACCCTGATGTTGGTGGTGGTTTTGGCATGAAGGCTATGGGGTATCCGGAGGAGTTTTTGGTATCTTTTGCAGCTACCCAGTTAAAAAGACCTATTCGGTGGATGTCTGAGCGCACCGAGGCTATGTTAAGTGATAATGCTGGCCGAGATTTGAAACATTTTGCAGAGTTAGCTTTTGATTTAGACAATAAAATTATCGCTTATAGGGTTAATACTTTTTGTAATCTGGGCGCCTATAATTCTAGGTTCGGACAGAATATTCAAACAGGATTATTTTCAAAAGTTTTAATGGGTGTGTATGATGTTCAAAATACCTTCCTAAAAGTTTCAGGTATTTACACAAATACTACCCAGGTTGATGCTTACAGAGGAGCTGGGCGTCCAGAAGCAATTTATCTACTAGAACGAATGATTGATCGCTCTGCTAGAGAATTAGGTGTTGATCCACTTGAATTGCGACGTGTAAATTTTATTAAAGCAAACAAGTTTCCTTATAGATCATCTACTGGCGAGATTATTGACGTCGGTGATTTTGACCGAGTTCTAAACGCTGCAGAGAAGTTCGCTGATATCAAAGGATTTGCGACACGTAAAAAAGATAGCCAGTCAAATGGATTGTTAAGAGGTCTAGGTCTTTGTTACTATATCGAAAGCATTTTAGGCGATCCCAGTGAGGAAGCAAAAGTAGTTTTCCAAGAAAATGGTGAGGTAAAAATTTTTGTTGGTACGCAGTCTAATGGACAGGGGCATGAGACTGTTTTTGCCCAATTTCTCTCAGATCAAACTGGGATTCCCAGTGATAAAATTACGGTTGTTCAAGGAGACAGTGACCTTATCGAAAATGGGGGCGGCACAGGTGGATCTCGGTCTGTGACCGTTCAAAACAACGCTACTCTGGCAACAGTAGACAAGATCATTAAATCTTTTTCTCAATATTTATCAGAAAAGCTTGGGGTTGATCCTTCAAATATTGAATTTGATGATATTTCTTTTCGGATTAAGGGTTCAAATTTTAGTCCTGACATGCTTGAAGTGGCTTCAATGGCGCAAAGCGATCAAAGATTGGATCTTATAACGCATACGGCAAAAGCAACCTTGGCAGCCAGATCTTTTCCTAATGGGGCTCATTTTTCCGAGGTTGAAATTGATCCAGAAACTGGTGTGGTTAAAGTGGTTAGCTACACTGTTGTTGATGACTTTGGTAATCTAATTAATCCCATGCTTGCTGAAGGTCAGGTTCACGGTGGTGTTGGTCAAGGAATTGGACAAGCAGTATATGAGCGTGTTGTCTATGATGAAGATGGTCAATTACTCACCGCGACATTTATGGATTACGCTATGCCTCGTGCCAAGGATTTACCATTTTACAAATTCGATACAGAGTGTGTTCCCTCCACTGCTAATATTATGGGAATGAAGGGATGTGGTGAAGCAGGTACCGTCGGTGCGCTGGCCGCTGTTGCGAATGCTGTACAAGACGCATTATGGGAACATGGTATCAAGCAGGTTGATATGCCTTTTACCAGTCAAACCATTTGGTCTATGATCCAATCGAACAAGATAGCAGCCGAATAAAATGATTTTCAGGAAAACATTATGGCATTACTTACAGATACATTTTTAAGGAATATTTTAACAACCACAAAAACTATTGCCATGATTGGCCTTAGCATGAATGAGACGAGGCCCAGCTATTTTGTTGGGAAATATCTTCATATGCGAGGCTACAAGATTATACCGGTCAACGCTGGACATAGAGGAAAAAATTTCTTTGGCCAAGCGGTTGTATCGAGCATTGAAGAAATTAACGAACCCGTAGATATGATTGATATTTTTAGAAAACCAGAAGCGGTTCCCCAAATTGTGGATGACTGTCTGGCAAAATTAAAAGGTCTAAAAACTATCTGGATGCAAATTGGAATTACACACGAAAGCGCTGCTCTTAAGGCAAGGCAAGCTGGTTTGAATGTAATTGAAAACAGATGTCCCAAAATAGAGCATCAAAGATTATTTGGTGAACTTAGGAAAGCTGGTTTTGCGACTAATATAATATCATCCCGTTTATGATCGCTCTTTTTTTTCGCGCAGACCTGATTTGTTGGTTCTATTTTCCAATTCGTTCAAAACATCAGCAAATTTAATGTTTCTAGATTTCAGCATAACTAAATAATGGAAAAGAACGTCAGCTGCTTCTGATATCAGTTCTTTATTATTTCCTTTTACAGCCTCGATAATTGCTTCTACGGACTCTTCCCCAAACTTTTCAGCACATTTTTCTGGGCCCTGTGATAACAGTTTTGCTATCCAGCTTTCTGATGGATCAGCAGTAGCACGAGTATCAATAATCTTAATTAAATCTTCTAAATTCATCTTTATAACCTGACGGGAACCCCAGCTTTGTCCATATATTTCTTGGCTTGGTCAATAGTATATTCACCAAAATGAAATATAGAAGCAGCAAGAACTGCCGATGCCCCACCTTTTATAACCCCTTCAACAAGGTGATCTAAAGTGCCAACTCCACCAGAAGCTATTACTGGGATTTTTACGGAATTAGAAATGGCCCTAGTCATTTCTAAATTAAAGCCTGATTTTGTTCCGTCTTTATCCATTGAGGTCAATAATATTTCCCCTGCACCCTTCTTTTCGATGAGTTGAGCGAACTCAATTGCGTCTATGCCAGTTGGCTCTCTTCCTCCGTGAGTGAAAAGCTCCCACTTCCCTGATGAGACTGCCTTTGCATCAATAGCGCAAACGATACATTGTGATCCAAATCTAGCGGCAGACTCAGAAATAACGTTGGGGTTTTTGACTGCAGCAGAATTAAAACTTACTTTATCAGCACCTGCTAATAAAAGTTTCCGAACGTCTTCAGAAGATCTTACCCCTCCACCAACTGTTAGCGGAATAAAACATTTTTCAGCTGTTTTTTGTACCATAGAATAAGTTGTTTCAAGGTTCTGATACGTTGCATTAATATCAAGAAAACAGAGTTCATCTGCCCCTTCTTTATCATAACGCTCGGCTGCTTCCACCGGATCACCGGCATCTCTAAGCCCAACAAAATTAATTCCTTTTACAACCCTTCCATTTGCCACATCAAGACAGGGGATAATTCTGCATTTAAGCATTGAGAACATCCATAGCTTGCTCAATATTGAATTTATGATCGTATAGAGCTCTTCCTGAGATCACGCCATTGAGCTGTGCGCCACAGTCCCGAAGAGCTTCTAAGTCTTGCAGAGAGCTTACTCCGCCCGATGCAATTACTGGAATAGAAACAGCATTAGCCATTTCAGCTGTGGCACTTAAATTTGGGCCCATCATAGCGCCATCTCTATCAATATCTGTGTAGATAACTGCTGAAACCCCATCGTTTTCAAACTTCTTAGCCAGCTCAGTAGCCGATATATCAGTATCATTTGCCCAACCATCTGTTGCAACTCGTCCATTACGAGCATCTATTCCAACTGCTATTCTGCCTGGATATTTGCTTGCTGCGATTTTCACTAAAGAGGGAATTTCCACTGCCACTGTTCCTAAAATAACGCGCTCAAGCCCTTTCGAGAGCCACATTTCAATTGTTTCAAGATTTCTAATTCCTCCACCTAATTGAATGGGAATATTGCACTTTTGTAAAATTTCCTCCACCACTTCCGCATTAATTGGTTTGCCTGAGAAGGCGCCATTAAGGTCTACTAAATGTAGCCATTGACAGTGTTGGCTGACAAAGCTCAAAGCTTGATCGACAGGATTATCATTAAATATTGTTGATTTATTCATATCCCCACGAAGCAGTCTAACTGCTTTTCCATCTTTTAAATCAATTGCTGGATACAAAATCATAAAAATTCCTCAATTTACCAGGCTTATGTTGTGCAGCCTTATATCTAATATACAACGCGACACAACAAAAGGCTTGAAACTAGACAAGAAGATGTTCAACATCTGGAGCGTTAGGGAGGAAAATTAATGAAAATATTTTTATCGGTCACTTGGGCAGGATTATTTTTAGCTTTTACGGCATCTGCTGATCCTGTTTTTGGTGTGTGGAAAACTCAGCCAGGAAACGAAGGAAATTATGCTCATGTGGAAATCAAAGAGTGTGATGGAAAGATTTGCGGAGAAATGGTCAAAGCTTTTGACTCTTCTGATAAAGAGATTGACTCTAAAAATATTGGTCGGAATATTATCTTTGGGATGTCACCTAAAAAAGACGGTAAATACGGTGGAGGTAAGATCTGGGCTCCCGACGAAGATAAAACTTATAGATCAAAGATGAAACTCGTTAGCGGTAATGATCTTAAAGTTTCTGGTTGCATTGCGATAATTTGTCGTAAGCAAGATTGGGCACGCGTAAAGTAGTCGAAAATTCCGAAACAATTTAGGATTTACTTAGGGGCTCCAAGATAAAAAGTTTTCTATCATTTTTAAGCCTACGCCCGCACTTTTTTCTGGATGAAACTGAAAGCCCAATAAATTTTCGGTTCCGACAATCGCTGTGATATCTGTTCCATAGTCTGTGTATGCTAGGCGTTGATTGCGATTGCTTACAACCATATGAAATGAATGTACAAAATATACATGATCGCCAGTAAAAATATCCTTCAAGACGGGGTGATGACCCTCTATATTTAGAGTATTCCAACCCATGTGTGGTATCTTTAAATTTTCATCTGTAGGATTTATTTTACATACTTCGCCGTCTATCCAGCCCAAGCCATCTGTTTCTTCGTACTCATAACCTTTGATTGCCATCAATTGCATGCCGACGCATATCCCTAAAAACGGTCGCCCTTTTTCCACTGCTGCATAGACCATTGCATCATAGGCTTCCGAAGATAAGAGTTCAGTCTTGCATGCAGGGAATGCGCCGTCGCCTGGAAGCACCAAGCGATCAGCAGAAGAAATAACATCGGGATTACTTGTTACAACCACTGATCCTAAATTATTTGACGCTGATATTTTTTCGAATGCTTTACGCGCAGAATGAAGGTTTCCACTACTATAATCAACTATAGCAGTAAGCATTTTTCAAAGAGCACCTTTAGTAGTGGGCAAGGCCGTTGCATTTCGAGTGCCTTTTTCAATAGCAAATCTCAGAGATTTTGCAAATGACTTAAAAGCAGCTTCTGCAATGTGATGGCTATTATATCCATGTAATTTCTCTATGTGTAAAGTGATCCCTGCATGCGTAGAAATAGCTTGAAAAAACTCTCGCACGAGTTCGGTGTCAAAACTGCCTATCTTATCGGTTGGCATATCAACATCAAAATATAAAAAGGGACGGGCAGATAAATCCAATGCGGTTCGGACGAGTGTGTCATCCATTGGCAATAGGCACCAACCGTATCTGTTTATCCCTTCTTTATTACCGATGGCCTCAGTCAAAGCTTGACCTAAGGCTATTCCGGTATCCTCAACTGTATGATGATCATCAATATGAGTATCACCGTTAGCTTTGACTTCTAAATCAATTAAAGAGTGGCGAGCGAGTTGCTCAAGCATATGGTCAAAAAAACCAATACCAGTTTGTACCTTGTACTTGCCTGTTCCATCTAATTTTAAGGAAACTGAAATATCAGTTTCTGTCGTTTTTCTTTTAATTTTTCCACTACGCATGCCAAGCTCATTTTTTTTAAAGCGTTTTTTTCTTTATTCTGCGGCTATACTGAACAGATTTCAAAAGGCCAAGTCAAAATAATTATTAAAAAAGAAATTTGTTAAATTGCTACTTAATTTCTTTGTCATCAACATTCAGTGAGTTGATGAAGGAGATAGGTCTATGCGAAAACATCAAAAAATATCAATTTCTAAGTAACTTAATTTGAGCCTTTGAAATTAAATTTTTAGATACTATAAGCTTCTGCGTGTTCTCTTTTGATTGGACCATTACCTATGACTAATTCTTTTGTGCAAGCTGCAAAAAAAGTTTTGCAAACTGAAGCTGATGCTCTTGAAACACTTAAAAACGATTTGCCGAATGATTTTAGTGATCTCGTAAAACTTATTTTAAACTTAAACGGGAGAGTAATTGTTTCTGGAGTTGGCAAATCTGGTCATATTGGAAACAAAATTGCTGCGACATTAGCAAGCACTGGAACACCTGCATATTTTGTTCATGCCACTGAGGCCAGTCATGGTGACTTGGGTATGATTACCGAAAAAGATCTTTGTTTGCTTATTTCTAATTCTGGTGAGACCAGTGAAATTTTTGATATAGTGGCACATGCACGCCGTTTTAGTATTCCCATAGCAACGATATCATCAAATATTGAAAGTACCTTGGTTAAAGCGGCTAACTTTAAATTATGCCTTCCAGTAGTGGAGGAGGCTTGCCCAATAGGTATGGCTCCAACTACGTCAACAACGATGATGCTGGCTCTTGGGGATGCTTTAGCAGTTGCTTTGATGGAGGCAAAAAATTTCAATACTGAAAACTTCAAAGTTTTGCATCCAGGAGGAAAGCTTGGTTCTAAAATGATGATAGTTAGCCAGGTGATGCACAAAAGTGATGCTCTTCCAATAGTTGAAACTAAAACCTCAATGAAAGAAACATTATTAACAATGTCCTCGAAAGGTTTTGGAATAGCAGCTGTAGTTAAGGAAAACGATTTTTTAGTTGGTGTGATAACGGATGGTGATCTTCGAAGACATATAAATGATTTAATGAGCAAAACTGCAGGAGACATTGCGAGCTTATCCCCAATTACTGTGGTTGGAGAAACTTTTGTGGTGGATGCGCTGAAATTGATGCAAGAAAATAAAATAACTGTGTTAATTGTAACGTCTGCTGAAAACAAACCTGTTGGGATCCTTCATATTCAGGACTTGTTGAAAGTAGGAGCGGCATGAAAACCGCTATTATAATACCTGCTCGATATGCTTCAGTGCGTTACCCCGGTAAACCTCTTGTACAATTGAGAACTAAAAAAGGAATAAAAACTCTTATTCAGTTGAGTTGGGAGGCTGCCAACAAAGTTTCCGACGTGTCAGAAATTTATGTAGCAACCGATGATGAACGAATTGAGGAGCATGCAACTGCGTTCGGTGCAAAGGTTATTCGCACCTCCTCGGAATGTAGAAACGGAACAGAAAGGTGTGCTGAAGCAGTAATAAATGCTAAATTAGACGCTGAAATTGTTGTGAACTTTCAGGGTGATGCTCCTTTAACACCCAACTGGTTTGTTGAAGAATTGATTGCTAGTTTAAAGTCTGATCACAGCGTAGAAATGGCTACGCCTGTTTTGAGATTAGATAGAGAAAGTTATAACCTATTTACGGAAGATAGAAAATTTGGTCGAGTAGGGGGAACTACGGTGGTATTTGATAAAGAAATGTATGCCCTTTATTTTTCAAAAGAATTAATCCCACATTTTGAAATTGCAAAAATCGATCAAGATAAGCCAATTCCATGTTACCATCATGTCGGCGTATATGCTTACCGACGAAATGTCTTGAATGATTATTTGTATTGGCCAGAAAGTCATCTGGAAAAGTTAGAGGGATTGGAACAACTAAGGTTTTTATCTGAAAATAAAAAAATAAAATGTGTTGAGGTAAGCAGTAGAGGTAATGTTTTTTGGGAATTAAATAATCCGGAAGATGTTCAGAGAATTGAGAAAGTTATTTCCTAAATGTTTAATAGTAACGTTTTAAAAATTGGTGAAATTTCCATTGGAGGTGAAAGTCCGTTAGTTTTTATTTTGGGTCCTTGCCAAATAGAAAATCGTGATCATTCACTTTTTATGGCTGAAAAAATAGTAAAAGTTTGTGAACCTTCTTCATCAAAATTTATTTTCAAATCAAGCTTTGATAAGGCAAATAGATCTTCAATAGCATCCGCACGTGGGATTGGGATTGAAGAGGGTTTAAAAATTTTAGAAGAAGTAAAATCGACTTTCAATTGTCCAGTTATTACCGACATTCATGCTGTTCCTCAGTGTGATGTTGTTGCTGAAGTAGTTGATGCTTTACAAATCCCTGCATTTTTGTCGCGACAAACTGATTTGTTGATTGCAGCTGGCGAAACTGGAAAACCAATAAACGTTAAAAAGGGACAATTTTTAGCGCCTTGGGAAATGGCAAATGTCGCCGAGAAAATAGCCAGTACAGGAAATAAAAAAATATTATTGTGCGAACGTGGTACTAGTTTTGGTTACAACACATTAGTTAATGATTTTCGTGGGCTGGAGATAATGGCTGAAACTGGCTATCCAATTGTTTTCGATGCGACGCATTCTGTTCAACAGCCAGGTGGGCGTGGAAATAGTTCCGGTGGCGAGAGAAAATATGTGGCTGCGCTTGCCCGTGCTGCTTGTGCGGTTGGTGTATCAGCGGTATTTATTGAAACTCATCAGGACCCAGATAACGCGCCTTGCGACGGTCCAAACATGATTGATATTGCTAATTTGCAAGACATTATTGAAAAACTACGTCTTATTGATGAACTAAGTAAGGCTAACTAAATTAAACGTGATAAATCCAAAGAGTGCTATTTATTGACATGCAACAGCTAAACGAGTTCGAGCGAAAAGGCTGGATAAAGTTTGAGTTTGATCAGCATTTAGAACATTGGGCAAAAACCGCTAATTCTGAAATTAATTTAAAGTTAAGAAATAAAGAATTTTTGCAAAATGGTTTGACTTGTCAGGGAACCTGGTTCGTTGGTGTAGAGGCTCTGGAAAATGATCCAGATGGATCGCTAAACGGCGTACCGTTAAGGGGGCCTTTCAAAAGTTTAATGGAAAGCTACAAAACTCGTCCTCTTCACTTGGCCCAGGTTTCAATCATTTTTCAAGGTTATCCAAAACCAAGAGGCCAAGAAAGCCAAAGCTCGTTTAACTTTAGATTAAAAAGAGATGCTGCACATGTAGATGGACTGATTGCTGATTCGCCTGGAGGTCCAAGAAGGCTTAAAGAACCGCATGCTTATGTGCTTGGGATCCCAATAAATCAGACCCCAGAGAATGCAAGTCCTATGGTGGTTTGGGAGGGTTCTCATCATCTAATGTCTAGTGCTTTCAAAAGGTTTTTTTCAAATCAAAATCTTAAAGAATGGGAAAATTTAGATATTCGAGAAATTTATTTTGAAACTAGAAAAGAAGTGTTTCGAAAATGTAAAAGGATTGTTTTGCACGCAAATGTGGGTGAAAGTTACATGATCCATAGACACTGTCTTCATGGAATTAGTCCTTGGGATCCGAAAAAAGTTAGTTTTAGCGAGGGTCGAAAAATTGTCTATTTTAGACCCGAACTTGAAAATTTAGCAGACTGGCCAAATCTATGACAAATTTGCAATTCGGGCTGCTCTGCCGCCTCGTCGTTTCTTTAATCTAGATGCGCGCTCTGGTAATTCGTTTATAATCTTATCGCGCTCTATCTGGGGCAGCCGTGACCACGTGGAAATCTCTTCTATAGTTCTGTGGCAACCGGTGCATAAACGTTCGCTTGGGTGGATTACACAAATCTTAACGCAAGGACTTTCAATTTCATTTCTTGCCCAAACTTCGCTACTCAAATTAACATACCTTTAAAGTTTTTTTATAATATTTAATTGTTCAATAACTTTATTCTATTTAAGAACCCTTGAAGAATATAAGCAGCAGCAACATGATCAATTACTTCTGCACGACGTTTTCGGGTCGTATCCGCCTCGAGTAGCGCTTTTTCAGCAGCTACCGTTGATAGTCTTTCATCCCAAAATGTTATTGGGAGATTTGATTTGGTAGAAAAGTTTCTGGCGAACGCTCGGGTTGACTGTGCTCTTGGTCCTTCGGTACCGTCCATATTTTTAGGTAAGCCAAGAATAATACCTGAGCAAAGCTTATCGCTGATTATCTCTAAGAGACAATTGGCATCTGAAGAGAATTTTTTCCTTTTAATTGTTTTTATTGGAGTCGCAACCGAAAGAGTTTTGTCACTTACTGCGACACCGATTGTTTTCGTTCCCAAATCAAGTCCGATAAGGGCATTATTTACTTGAATTTTTTTTACAAATACCTCTACGTCTTCGTATATCATTCAGAAATTCCGACTTCTGTAGCTGTATTATTTATTATCCTTAAATCATTCGGTGACGAGCTAAAAATTTTCTGTGACTCTAGCCATACTTTTTGTGCACGCTTCAATTCGCCTAGTACCGAAAGTGCCCTGATAAGCCTAGCCCATTCCTCTGATGTTCCTCCTTCAGATTCAAGGCGATTTGCTAAACCCTCAACCATTCCAGAAATCATTTCTTGTCTTTCTTCTGATGTCATTTCGCTAGAAGCTTCAATATCTTCTTGTGTTGGGCCAACTAAGGAAACATCGTTCTTTGGTGGAAGTTCATATCTATTTTTTCCAGCTAACCATGCCACCTCCATAATTTGTTCTCGGATAGGCGTAATCCAGGGAGCATTATGTGGGCTTTTTTCTAAAAGATTTCGCCAAATTTCAAAAGAACGATCTGGCCTATCAAGCTGAGCAAACATAAGACCAAGGTAATAGCGTGCACCACCATTATTTGAATCTCTAGATAATACTTGACGAAAAATAGTCTCTGCTTCGGGAGAAATGTAACCATCTACAGCTAAGACCATTAATTCGGCTAGCTCAAAAAGATCATTAGTAGGTACATTATCGCCTTTAATTTTCACAAGGGCCATCTGAGCCACAGCTGCTTCTTCAAAGTTGGAAAGACTGGCCTCTAAGTTGGCTAATAGGCGAAGTCCTTCCAAATCGTTTGGACGTTGTTCTACGGTTGATCGTAGTTTTTCAACTAATTCCCCCATTTCACCATCTGGTGTATTGATATTTTTAATACTAGCCCCAGCGTCTAAAGCGTCCTGCTGCGATGGCCGTGTTTCTTTTAAAAAATTTGCTGCTGCAATTCTATCTTTTTGCGAAAAATCAGAATATCCAAGATTTCCAAGGACTGAATAAAGACCTAAGGAAAGAAAAATTACAAAAACCCCAAAAGTAAGTGTAAAAATTATTTTTGAATTGGCTGTTTGAGAATAAAATTTTAAGGATTTTTGGTTTTTTAATATTCTACGAGAAATTTCGATCCTTACTTGCTCGGCTTCATCACTATTGATTACACCCTTGGCCACGTCTTTTTCGATTTCAGAAAGTTGTGATTTATAAAAATTCAAGTCTGAATTTTCATCAAACTGCGTGTTATTCCTTTTGAGGGTCTGATAAAAGATAATACAAACAAAGGCTAAAATAAAAATCACGCTCAGCCAAAATAAAATCATTTTTTCTCCCCTTATTGAGCTCTTTTAAACATCAATTTGGATCAAAGTAAGCCCTTAAATCTTTCATGTTGCTAGATGTCGCAACTGAAATGATTTATGACGTACTGAGTCGCAGAGGCAAAAAGACTTCAGTTAGAAATGTTTAGTGATTTAGCTATTTTCGGATGAAAGATTAATGAAACGTTATTCTGTGTTTGCAGTTGCGAGAGAGGCGCTTCGCTATCATCAGGGATGGGGAAGAGCTTGGAGAAGTCCCGAACCCAAAAAAAAATATGAAGCAATTATAATAGGGGCCGGAGGCCATGGTTTGGCAACTGCATACTATTTGGGTAAAAATCATGGATTGAAGAACGTAGCAATTCTGGAGAAAGGCTGGCTCGGAGGCGGAAATACTGGTCGTAATACGACAATCATTCGCTCTAACTATTTACAAGATGCCTCCGCGGCAATTTACGAAAAGGCTCGGAGTTTGTATGAAACGATGAGCCAGGATCTAAATTACAATGTTATGTTTAGTCCACGAGGGGTCATGATGCTGGCACAGACCCAGCATGAAATTAGGGGATACAAGCGAACGGCTCATGCCAATGCTTTGCAGGGCGTCTCAACTGAATTTATTACCCCAGACAGAGTGAAATCTCTAGTTCCAATTATCAACATTGATGGCCCTCGTTATCCAGTTCTAGGCGCTTTGTGGCAACCCCGCGGTGGGACAGCTCGGCATGATGCCGTCGCTTGGGGTTATGCGCGGGCATGCTCTGAAATGGGAATGGACGTGATTCAACAGTGTGAGGTTACTGGAATTCGCCGTAAAAACGGTCAAGTGCAGGGAGTTGAAACTAGTAAAGGCTCAATTGACTGCGAAAAGCTGGGGATTGTTGTGGCCGGTCACACAGGTGTCCTGGCAGATATGGCAGGTTTTCGAATGCCTATTGAATCTGTAGCACTTCAGGCGCTTGTTTCAGAACCCATAAAGCCTTGCATGGATGTAGTTGTTATGGCCAACACTGTGCATGGTTACATGAGCCAGTCTGACAAGGGAGAAATGGTTATTGGAGGTGGTGCAGATGGATTTAATAATTATACCCAACGAGGTTCGTTTCACCATGTAGAGGAGACAGTGAGGGCATTAATCGAAACGTTTCCGATCATTTCGCGGCTTAAGATGCTACGCTGGTGGGGTGGTATAGTTGATATGACTGGTGATAGATCCCCAATTATTTCGACGACTCCCGTTAAAAATATTTTTATAAATTGTGGGTGGGGTACCGGAGGGTTCAAGGCAATTCCTGGATCAGGTTGGGCCATGGCTGAACTAATGGCGAAAGGGCATTCAAGTTTGACAGAAGAGTTTTGCTTAAATCGATTTAAAGAAGGTAAGTTTATCGATGAAAGTGTCGCCGCTGGAGTGGCGCACTGATGGAAACCTTGAAGTTGGGACGATTGGGATGTTAATTTTTACGTGTCCATATTGTGGGATTGAGGCTGATGAGACAGAACTTGCTCCAGGTGGTGAGGCTCATTTGAAGCGTTTTGGGCCAGGGTCGTCCGATGAGGAATTCGAAGGTTATCTGTTTAATCGTGAAAACCCGAAAGGCGTACACTTTGAAAGGTGGCGACATGTATATGGTTGTGGCAAGTGGTTTCACGCTGCTCGCTGTACATTAACACTTGAGGTATTTGGAACGTATTCTGCTCAAACATTAGAACCCCCAAAAGAAATCAAAGAGCGCATAAGAGCTAAGCGGCCAGGTTGGAAGTGGAGAAATTTTAATTGAAAATTTTCTTGAACTCAAACATTGGAATGACGGTTAGTTTTCAAACTCAAGGGATATTTCTCAATGAGTAAGAGGTTAGGAGTTGGTGGTCAATTTATTGATCGAAGTAAGCCTGTTGAATTTCGATTTAATGGTCGGCGTTTTTCCGGTTTCAAGGGTGACACGCTGGCCTCAGCACTATTAGCTAATGATCAGCTTCTAAATGGCCGATCGTTTAAATATCATAGGCCAAGAGGTATAGTTTCATCAGGCTCTGAAGAACCCAACGCTCTGATGAATTTGGGAGAAAACGAAACATTTGAACCAAATCAGCGAGCTACCACTACTGAATTATTCGAAGGGCTAACGGCATTTTCTCAAAATCATTGGCCGTCGCTAAATTTTGATATTGGAGTGATCAACAACTACCTTTCAAGATTTTTGCCAGCAGGCTTTTATTACAAAATGTTCATTCATCCTCGCCCATTTTGGAAATATATTTATGAGCCGTTTATTCGACAATCGGCCGGCTTGGGCAAAGCTCCCTCGGTAAAAGACACTAGTGATTATGAACATTTCTATGCCTTTTACGATTTAGTGATCATTGGTGGGGGTGTCTCGGGATTGAACGCGGCGCTAACGGCGGCTGAAAGCGGCCTAAAAATCTTAATTATGGAGCAAAACTCTGAGTGGGGAGGCCGTTGTATTGTTGATTTTCCTTTTATAAATGAACGGCCCGGTTTGAAGTATATATCTCGGATTTTATCGGAACTCAGAAAATATAAAAATGTTACTATGCGTTCGCGCATGATGGGAGCAGGTGTTTATGACCATGGCTATCTGTTGGGATATGAGAGGCTGAATGATCATCTTTATACAAATGAAGGACCTCGCCACCGTTTGTGGCGAATACGTGCAAAGCAAATAATTACTGCGACTGGAGCAATTGAGAGGCCTTTATCCTTCCCTGGTAATGATATTCCAGGCATCATGCTAGCATCTGCTGTAAGAGATTACGCCACTAACTTCGGAGTTGCAGTAGGTGATAAAGTTGCCATTTTCACAAACAATGATGACGCATATAGGACCGCAATTACTTTACATGAAATTGGTGTTATCGTCCCAGTTATTATTGATGCCAGATCAGGCGGTGGGGGCGAATTAGCTCATCATGCAAAAGAATTAGGAATTAGGGTAGAGAATGGGAAGGCTATCTTAAAAGTCTTTGGTCGAACAAGGGTTAAAGCCGTTACAATTTGTGACTACGAAAAATCTGGTGCAAATAAAGAAAAAATTGAATGTGACAGCATTGCTATGTCTGGAGGATGGTCGCCGGTTGTTCACTTGTTTTCTCACTGCGGTGGGAAGCTGAAATGGGATGAAGATCTGGCCTTGTTTAGGCCTGACAAAGCAGCCAAGCCAACTTCCTCTGATGGGTTGCCTTTTGTCACTGCAGTTGGATCAGCAAACGGATTTCTTCTGATGAATGAAGTACTTAAGGATACGTTAGACGGATCCAGGACTGCGATAAGAGCTGCTGGGGGTAAGATTAACAACAAAAAGACTAAAGAATTTTTGGATAAAAACGAAAAGGCCCCTGAAGCAATTTGGATTTCGCCAAAAGACGCTAATATCAAGAAACGCTCGAAAATATGGTTAGATTTTCAAAATGATGTTAAAGTGAGTGATGTTGAATTAGCCGCGCGTGAGGGATTTGAAAGCGTAGAGCACGCTAAAAGGTATACGACTTTGGGAATGGCAACCGACCAAGGTAAATTATCTAACATAAATGGATTGGCAATTTTGTCGTCAACTTTGGGTAAAGAGATTCCTAGGGTTGGAACCACTACGTTTCGTCCGCCTTACACTCCTATATCTCTTGGATCGATAGGTGGTTCTGCGCGAAATGAGCTTTTTCAACCAATAAGAAAAACCCCAATTCATGAATGGCATGAAAAAAAGGGGGCTTACATGGAGCCAGTAGGCCAATGGAGGCGACCTTTCTGTTATCCTAAAGAGGGGGAAACACATCAAAAAGCTGTTGAACGTGAAATTAACCAAACACGTTCTTCTTTGGGATTGCTTGATGCTTCCACTCTTGGGAAGTTATTAGTTACTGGTCCCGATGCAGGAAAGTTCCTGGATATGCTTTACACAAATATGATGAGTACCTTGAAAATAGGGAAGTGCCGTTATGGATTAATGTGCTCTGAAAATGGATTTTTGATTGATGATGGTGTTGTCGCAAGAATAGATGAGCAAACTTGGCTGTGCCATACGACTTCAGGTGGAGCGGATAGAATTCACAGTCATATGGAGGAGTGGCTACAAACTGAATGGTGGCATTGGAAGGTATACGTCGCAAATTTAACTGAACAATTCGCCCAGATAGGGGTTGTAGGCCCCAATGCCCGTAAGCTTTTAGAAAAAATTGGTGGTCTGGATGTTAGTAAAGATGCCTTAGGATTTATGGAATGGAAGGAAGGAAAGCTTGGTAAATATGATGCTAGAATTTTCCGAATTTCATTTTCGGGTGAACTTTCCTTTGAAGTGGCAGTGCCTGCGGGTCAAGGTTTGGCCTTCTGGAATGAATTGACCGAGCACGGAGAAGAGTTTGGGGTAATGCCATACGGCACAGAGGCACTGCACGTTATGAGAGCTGAAAAGGGTTTCATAATGATTGGAGACGAGACAGACGGTACCGTTATCCCGCAGGACCTTAATTTGACATGGGCCATATCGAAAAAGAAAGAGGATTTTCTTGGAAAGAGAGCTCAAGAGCGTTCTCACATGGTAGACCCAAATCGCTGGAAATTAGTAGGTTTGGAAACTTTGGATGGTTCCGTTTTGCCGGATGGTGCCTATTCTACGGCTAAAGGGTTTAATTCAAATGGGCAAAGATCCACACAAGGACGCATCACATCTTCTTATTATTCTCCAACTTTGAAACGCGGAATAGCGATGGGTCTTGTATTAAATGGACCATCTCGAGAAGGTGAGATTATAGAATTTCCTAAAATTGATGGAACTATTATACCCGCGAAGATAACTAGCCCAGTGTTTTACGATCCAGATGGAGAAAAGCAGAATGTCTGATATCTCCAAAAAAGAGTTTAAAAGATCATTTTCTGGTTATGTAGAAATTTGTGAGAAAATGCCTACCGGAATGATAACAGTGCGAGGTGATCTCAATTCCAGGAAATTAAAATCTGCTTTTAGTAAAGTAGTTGGAGCAACTTTACCCAAAGAAAGAAAAGTAACCCTAGCGGAAAATAGTATTGCTTGGATGTCACCCGATGAACTCTTAATCATATGCGACTACGATAGTGTTTCTGATCTTATGAAAAAACTTCAAAAAGAATTAGATGATCAGCACCATATGCTCGTAAATGTTTCGGACGCGAGGGCTGTATTTGAAGTGTCTGGTGCCGCAATGGTTGAGATAATTGCGAAACTTGGACCAGTAAACGTTAAAACTCTCGAAATAGGTGAAATCAGACGGACGCATTTTTCGCAGGTAGCGGCTGCATTTTGGTTAACTTCTGAACAACGAATGAAATTAATTTGCTTCAGTTCGGTGGCTGATTACATGTTTGATCTTTTAAAAACATCGGCCGCTGTGAATTCAAAAGTTGGTGAATTTTAGAAATTTGGGTTTCCATAATAATTAACGGAATTTTTATCTTGAAACTGCCTGTTTGAGGCATAGTTTTCACTTGACCTTAGTATTAAATAAAACGCATCTAACAACATATTTTTTAAAAGGACACAATGATATGGCTTTTGAACTTCCAGACCTTCCCTATTCGCACGATGCATTAGCGAATTTGGGTATGTCCACAGAAACATTAGAATTTCATCATGATTTGCACCACAAGGCCTATGTAGATAATGGAAATAAATTGATTGCCGGTACAGACTGGGACGGCAAAACGATGGAAGAAATTATCGTAGGAACATATGACGCACGCGCTGTCGCTCAAAACGGTATTTTTAACAATATTTCACAATTATGGAACCATAACCAGTTTTGGGAAATGATGGGTCCCACAGGGCGAGAAATGCCGTCTGAGTTGGAAAGTGCTATTTCTGAAAGCTTTGGATCTGTTGATCAGTTCAAGGCAGACTTTTCAGCTGCTGGTGCTGGACAATTTGGCGCTGGATGGTGTTGGCTTGTTAAAGACACAGATGGTTCTTTAAAGGTCACAAAAACAGAAAATGGCGTTAACCCTCTTTGCTTTGGACAAACAGCTCTTTTAGGTTGTGATGTTTGGGAGCATTCATATTATATAGATTTTCGTAATAAGCGTCCGGCCTATCTTACTAATTTTCTGGATAATCTAGTTAACTGGGAAAATGTCGCTTCTCGAATGTAATGCACTTATTCAAAGGCTCGTATTGATTAAGGTTCGAGCCTTTGATCAAAAGTTGCTATATATTCAATCGCTTCATCCGCTGTCTCTGTAATTTTAAATAGATTTTTAAGCGATTTTTCTGCAAAACCTGCTGAAATTGTGTGATCAATAAGGTTTAAGAGTGGATCCCAATAATTCTTTACGTTAATCAAAACAATCGGCTTCGCGTGAACTCCTAATTGAGCCCAGGTTAAAATTTCAAAAAATTCATCTAATGAGCCAGGTCCTCCCGGTAGCAAAATAATGGCATTCGAGTTTGTGAACATGAGTTTTTTTCTCTCATGCATATTTTCTGTCACGATATAATGATCTAAGTCGGTTTTCCCAACTTCCCGTTTTACAAGGTGGTCAGGTATTACACCAAAGGTTTTCCCTTTTTCTTTTTGTGTTGCTTTGGCTACAGCTCCCATTATACCTGTGTTTCCTGCGCCATACACTAAACGCCAATTAGACTTAGCTATTAGCTTCCCTAGTTTTTCTGCTTGGAGGATATATTCAGGATTTTCACCCGATCTTGAACCACAAAAGACACAGATAGAGAAATTTTCCATAGGTAACCCCTAAATTTGTTTGAGAAGCTTTGACCTTGCTACCTCAACTTGTTAGGATCACACAACAGGCAAGTTTGCTTTTCGCTAATTGGGGGCATTAAATGGCAGCGATACCTTACCTATGGTACTGGATAATAGGAGGCTTAGTGGCGGCTTTAGTTGCAACGGTCGCAATATTTTCTGAAATCGACACTTCTAATTTAGCAAGGAGCCAAATTATTTCTTCAGAAAATGTGACTTCTGTGCAACTTGAGAAAGATCAAAGCTTGGAGGAACAACAAAGCGTAACTAACACTAATGCTAACGAAAATGACGGCAAAATAGACGACTCAGTTGAAAATAATGAGATAGTGGCCCTGAAAGAAGACACAGAACAGAAAATCAATAGCTTTCCCCCCACATTGGACACAGCTAGAGTAGACGAAGACGGCACTACCCTTGTTGCTGGTAAAGCAAATCCGGGCTCCATTCTCGAAGTTATAGTCAATGAAAAAGTAAAGGAAACAATAACTGTAGGCCAAGATGGAAACTTCGCTGTCTTGTTTGATCTAGAGCTTTCGGACCAGCCTCAAGTGATATCTGTTAGATCTATTGAAGGTGGCGAAATTTTGGTTGCCGATGAAACAATGATTGTTGCTCCAAAAACTGTGGAAATAGCACAAGCACAGGCTGTGGAGCAAGAAACATCAAATGAAAGTGTTGGCACTTCAAACTCGATTGCCGCTGGAAATCAATCGCAAAAATCAACTGAAAGTATCTCCGAAGCAAGCTCAGAAAATAGTTTATCTTCTGGAACTGGGAAATCGCTAGCAACTCAAGAGGCAGATTCTACGGATAAAAACCTAGAAGATAATACCACGCAAATCGGTTCGGCTAGCAAAACGCCTCAATTGCCGCAACCCTCTGAAGAGATAATGGTCGAAGGCGTAAAAAAAGTTTTAACCAAAGAACCTTCAGACTCAGATCTTGTTTCTAGCACTTCTGGCAGTGAGCAGCCAACCGTTCTGTTAGCTGATGATGAGGGTGTTAAAGTCGTCCAAGGTAGCGTTGGACCAAATGTTATGGCTGATGTGCTATTCGATGCAATCAATTATTCTAAGGATGGTGGGGTTGCTGTTACCGGTCGCGGTAGCCCTGAAGCAATTGTGCGTTTCTATGTAGACAATTCTCCTGTTGCGTCTACTGCAGTAGATCAAGAGGGTTATTGGAGTGCAGACTTGTCTGATGTCAAGGCTGGGATTTATACTCTCCGGTTGGATCAAATAGATAGATCAGGAAAAGTTTCTAGTCGTATAGAAAGTCCCTTTAAGCGAGAAAATCGAGATCTTTTAGCTGGTCAAATTAAAGATATAGCATCACCAGCAAGAATAAATGTGATTACAGTGCAGCCCGGAAATACACTGTGGGCTATTTCTCGAGAAAGATATGGTCGGGGTATATTGTACGTTCAAGTTTTTGATGCAAATAAGGACAAAATTCGTGATCCAGATCTAATTTACCCTGGTCAAATTTTTGATTTGCCTGATGACATCAAAGTCAACTAATAGCCTGACAAACTATGTTATGATATTAATAGTGTTTTTTAGGGCTGTTCTCTAAGAGTGAAGCATAAATTTTAAAATTATTGAGTAGCCTTTATGAAAAACAATGCCGAGATCGCACAAGCTGAACGTAAGTCGGCACTGAGAACTATTTTTAGGGTTGTACCCTACTTGTGGCCGAGAGATCGTTTTGACGTTCGCGTTAGAGTTATATTAGCTTTGGTTCTTTTGGTTTTAGCCAAAGTAATAATAAATTTTGCTCCATTCTTATACCGTGAAGCTGTAAACGCTCTAACCGAAACCGGTTATGCTCCATTTTTACTTGGTGCGGTAGGAATGACCGTCGCTTATGGCTCTGCTCGGATTCTATCAAGGGGATTTGAACAATTAAGAGATGTCGTTTTTGCGGTCGTGGCACAGCGAGCTTTTCGTAATTTAGCTTTAGAGACGTTTCAACACATTCATAAACTTTCTCTAAGATATCACATTTCTCGAAAAACAGGTGCTCTAAGCCGTGTTATTGAAAGAGGAATTAAGGGTTTAGAGTTCTTATTGCGATTTCTTTTGTTTTCGGTAGGGCCTTTGGTGTTAGAGCTTCTTATTATTGCTGGAATAATGCTTTTCTGGTTCGATTATCTCTATTTAGCCGTAATAATTTTAATGATTGCTGCGTATGTCTGGTTTACTTTTAAAGTGACGGAGTGGCGCGTTAAAATAAGAAAATTTATGAATGACCAGGATACGGATGCTAATCAAAAAGCAATAGACAGTTTGCTGAACTACGAAACCGTTAAATATTTCAGTGCAGAAGAAAGAGAAGCTAATCGCTATGACGGAGCTATAAGGCTTTATGAAAAGGCTGCACTAAAAACGGCATATTCCTTGGCTTTTTTGAACTTTGGCCAGTCTGTCATTATTACCATTGGGTTAATTATAGTCATGGTAATGGCAGCCATGGGTGTTCAAAATGGATATCTGACCGTCGGTGACTTTGTCATGGTAAATGCATACATGATCCAAATTACGATGCCTTTGAACTTTCTAGGCACTGTGTATCGAGAGATCAGGCAGGGATTAGTAGACATGGGGGAAATGTTTGATCTTTTAGAACAGCCTGCTGAAATTATTGATCGTAAGGATGCAACTGAATTAAATGTGACTGGCGGTCATATTGCCATGAAAAATATAACTTTTGGCTATGATGAGAAGCGGCCAATTATACAAGATGTTTCGCTCGAAATTCATTCTGGAGAGAAAGTTGCAATAGTTGGTCCGTCAGGATCTGGCAAATCAACAATTGGTAGGCTTTTATTTAGATTCTATGATGCTCAGAAAGGATCAATTAAAATTGATGGGCAGGATGTTCGCGATATTACACAAAAAAGTTTACACAGCTCAATTGGTGTAGTTCCCCAAGACACGGTTCTTTTTAATGACACGATTTATTACAATATAGCCTATGGACTTGATAATGCATCCAAGGCGGCCGTTGAAAAAGCTGCAGATGATGCTCAAATTCATGATTTTATAATGTCACTTCCAGATGGATATGAGACAACCGTTGGTGAGCGAGGTTTAAAACTTTCAGGTGGTGAGAAACAGAGGGTGGGAATTGCGAGGACACTTCTGAAAAATCCACCAATTTTGCTTTTAGATGAAGCAACATCAGCTTTGGATACTGAAACAGAACACGACATACAGGACGCACTGGCAAATGCCTCAGAAGGACGAACTGTTGTAACGATTGCACACCGTCTTTCAACAATTGCTGACGCGGATAGAATAATCGTTTTAGAAAAGGGGCGTATTGTAGAAATTGGAACACATGAGGCACTGCTTAGTAAAAAAGGGCGCTACTATTCACTATGGACAATGCAATTGTCAGAACAAAAGCCAGCGGCGTAACTTAAAGCGGCTAAATTAAGTATCATACCACAAGTCATTATTTTATTTTTTTTATTTAGGTAATTTACTCAGCGGGACCAATCAAACCCGCTGGTTCATCTTTTTTAAGTAATGGAGGCTCTTCATAATCCCATATAATTTCTGCTGGTTTTGTTTTGCGGGCCATTCGATTTAATGCCCAATCTTCCGCGACTCTTCCACGCCTTGAGGCGCCTATTCTTACAAGTAGGCGGGCAATCCATAAAATATAGGTTACCACCCAAACTCTCGCTGCCAATAGCGCAGGAGTAAAAACTAAGGTCAACATAGTCGCTGTCCCGAGCCCAAAAACAACTGCAGTAGCGAGTTGTTTCCACCATAAGGCGGTTGGGCTATCAACAGAGTAGCCGCCATTTACAAAATCTAAGCTTAAACCAAACATCATTGGAGCCAATCCTGCCATTGTTGTTATGGTCGTTAAAAGTACAGGTCTAATTCTCTGTTCTGCTGTTCGAATGATCGCCTCCACTTTAGGAAGATATCTCGATAGCTCTTGGTATGTATCTATAAGGACAATGTTGTTATTCACCACAATGCCAGCCAATGCAACAATGCCTGTCCCTGTCATAATTATTGAAAAGGGCTGCTGCATGACCAACATACCTATCAAAACACCAACAGTTGATAATACAACTGCAATGAGCACGACAAAAGAGTTATAAAAGCTGTTAAATTGTGAGAGAAGGATGATAAACATCAAAACTAGAGCTGCTGCAAATGCTGAACTTAAAAAAGCTTGGCTTTCTGCTTGATCTGCTTGATCCCCAGTCCATTCCCAAGAAATTCCTGGAGGTAAAGGGTTTTCTTGAAGATAATTAGTTAAAAAGGCTATTCTTTCATTTGCATTAATAAAAACTTCACTTTTTATGCCTTCATCTGAAGTGACAGTACGCTTCAAGTTTGGCTCGATGCCAGCTTTGATATCAAAATACCTTTTCTGATCTATGCGATTTATCTCAGCCAGCTTTGCTACCGGTTTGCGACTTATAAAATTTGATAAAGGAACGAGACCGTCGGCAGTTCGGACTTTCAAATTGTCTAAAGTTGATAAAAATCTGTCTTCTTCTGGAAGTCTTACTCTAATCTCTATCTCTTCATCTGAGCTGTCGACACGCATCGTATCTAATAAAATTCCTCGGGTCACCAGCTGTATCATTGCGCCCACTGTGGCGACATCTGCTCCGTATCGACCCGCTTTTTCGACATCAACATCGATTTGCCAATCTATTCCGGGTAGAGGCCTGGTATCTTCCACTTGAATTAAACCTTCTGTCTGATCAAAAACATTGCGCATTTGAGCGGTGGTGTTCAGCAAATCATTCCAATTTTCACCCTTAAGTCTAAGATGCACGGGCTTAGGGCTAGCTGGTCCTCTTTCCAACTCTAAAATTTCTATTTCAATACCCGGTAAAGCACTAAGTGCGTTGGATAGTTCAGCAATAATTTTATTTCCATCTAAGTCAGAATTTCCTCTCCTATTTTCCCAAGGGATTGTTTCTAATTGAATCTGTCCAATCGTATCTTTAGGTGCGCTTGCCCCAGCTGTATTTTGGTTCAACCCGCCGGCTCCAGCAAAAGAAAAGACACTTTCAACGCCAGGGTGTGCATTAACAATTAATTCTGCTTGGCGGACAAGTATATCTTTTTCAGTCAAGGAAAGGTTTCCTCTGGCTTTTACATATACGATCGCCTGCTCAGGCTCTCCTTCAACAAAAAACTCCACTCCGTAATTATTTTTCCCAAAAGTTGTGAAAATGAAGCTAGTAAAGGCAATTACGCCACCTATTGCTATTAGAGGCATTACTGGGTTTCCGGCTATAAATTTTATAAAGTATCCAAAGGGTGTCCTTCTATATCCGGCCTGGACATTTTTTTGTCTTTTGCGAATTTCTACTGATCCCAACACTATTGAAGCCATGAATGCTGAAGCAATAAACATGACAACACCAGGTAAACTTGCCATTGGCCCTAACTTATTGGGTTCGATGCTCAGAAGTAAGTTTGGGTTAATGACCTGTAAAATACTATAAAAAAGTAAAAAAACTATAGTTGGGACTAATAAAAGTCGAATAAACCAGGGCAAAACACTGCGCAACCAATCAGAGCTGTTTTCAAAAAATCTACTTAATCTTCCGGACACCCCACCCAAAATTGGTAAGTAAATCAACGCCACGATTAGAGAGGCTGATAAAACAAAAATAAGGGTTACCGGCAACATTCCCATGAATTGACCGGGA
>NZGN01000080.1:0-20795 GCA_002691045.1 Marinovum sp. | reverse complement strand
ACCCATGACTATGGACTGCTCGACGAACCCATCGCTGCAAATATGGTCTTTACCGTAGAGCCCGGCATCTATATTCCCGATGAGGGGTTTGGGATTCGATTGGAAGACGACGTGGTGGTACAACAAACGGGCGAACCGCTGAATTTGATGAAAAATATTCCGATAGAGGCCGAGGAAATTGAAGAATTGATGAACGGCTAAAACGCCTTCCAGCCCTGTGCTTTGAGTGGAATGACTTCTTCAGCACGAGTAACCAATGAAGGAGCATCCCCCGCGGCAGTCATATGACCAATGACGGTCAGATTGGGATTGCCTTTGATTTTGTCAAAGTCCGTTTGTTTGATGGTAAACAGCAACTCATAGTCCTCGCCGCCGCTTAGGGCAATGGTCGTACTGTCGAGGTTAAACTCCTCACAGACACTGATAAACTGCGGGTCGAGTGGGATTTTCTCTTCATACACACGACAACCCATACCACTTTTTTTACACAAATGCATAACTTCTGACGAGAGTCCATCGCTGATGTCGATCATCGCTGTGGGTTGCACCCCTAAATCATGGAGCAGTTGCACCACATCTTTTCGCGCCTCGGGCTTGAGCTGACGTTCGACCAAATAGCTGTAGGGTTCCAAATCGGGTTGGTGTTGTGGATTGGCTTTAAACACTTCGTTTTCACGTGCCAGTACCTGCAAGCCCATATAGGCGCCACCAAGATCACCACTGACCACCAACAAATCATTTTCGGAAGCACCACTGCGCAATACCGCACCTGTTTTTGGCACTGCACCCAAAGCAGTAACAGATAATTGCAACCCTTGTTGTGAAGAAGTGGTGTCACCACCGACCAAGTCCACACCATAGGTTTTGCACGCCAAGTGAATTCCAGCATAAAGTTCCTCAACTGCCTCTAAGGGAAACCGGTTGGACACCGCCAAAGAGACCAAGACTTGTGTGGCTTGCGCATTCATCGCATAAATATCGGACAAATTCACCACCACTGCTTTATAGCCCAAATGTTTGAGTGGCATATAGGCCAAGTCGAAGTGCACACCCTCAATGAGCATATCGGTACTCACCACGGTTTCGCCTTTATGCTTGAGCAATGCCGCATCGTCGCCTATTCCCAAAACGGTTGACGGTAAAACAGCTGTTGCCGATTTGGTCAAGTGATCGATCAGGGCAAACTCCCCCAAACTGTCAAGCGGAGTTTTGGGTGCTTGTTTGTTCTCTAACATGCGGCAAAATTAGCGTTTTTTAAACCAATAGAGAATCGGAAATCGGAAAGAGGGATTGGCTATCAATTCGCTAAAAACTGTTCACTTCCAATCAAAAAGGCGCAACTTTAGCTGCGCCTTTTCCCCTAGATAAGCTGCGTATTTACAGCTTCACCAATTTCACGGTGATTTGGTTGGTTTTCCAGGGTGTTTGCAAAAACGTTAACTCCGGAACAAAAAATAGCGACTAAAAAGCCAAAGTAAATGCGATACATGCGTTGTCGTTTTAAGAATCACAAATATTTTTGTTAAAATATTAAATAAATTTGTGATGTAAAAAACTCCCCGATTTTCTTCTTTGCATATCAAGTGACTTCTCGTGATGCTCTTGTGGGTAAAATGTGTTATATTTGCCTGTTGAAAAACTCCTCTGATATCCGCTATGATTAAAGTATCCACAAAAGCGCGCAACCAAGTGATGCAGATGATGCAGTCAGACGGCTATGACATCATCGATTCTTTTGTACGAGTGGGCGTCAAAAGTGGAGGTTGTTCAGGATTGTCATACGAGTTGAAGTTTGACAAAGCCCTCGGAGATGATGACAAGCTATTTGAGGACAATGATGTGCGTATCGTGGTCGATAAAAAGAGTTTTCTTTACCTCGTGGGTACAACCCTTGAATATTCAGGTGGTCTCAATGGCAAGGGCTTTGTGTTTAACAATCCCAACGCCAATCGCACTTGTGGGTGTGGAGAGAGCTTTTCACTATAAACAGGTTTGCTATGGCCTATACAGAAGAAGAATTAAAAAAAGAACTGGAATCCAAGGAGTATGCCTATGGGTTCTATACAGACATCGAGTCGGATACCTTTCCAATCGGTCTTAACGAAGACATCGTTCGGGCGATTTCCCAGCGCAAAAACGAACCTACCTGGATGACCGAATGGCGTTTGGAGGCCTATGAAGCATGGTGTGCGATGGAAGAGCCCGACTGGGCCAATGTGGATTATCCCAAGCCAGACTTTCAAGCGATTTCGTACTACTCCGCGCCGAAAAAAGCACCGAAATACAACAGCTTGGACGAGGTCGATCCCGAATTGCTCGATACCTTTAAAAAACTCGGTATCCCCATTGAAGAACAAAAGAAACTCTCGGGGGTTGCGGTTGATATCGTGATGGACTCTGTCTCTGTAGCTACAACTTTTAAAGAAACCTTAGCCGAAAAAGGGATCATTTTTTGTTCGATATCAGAAGCAATCAAAGAATACCCCGATTTGGTACGCAAATACATTGGAACCGTCGTACCACGAAAAGACAATTACTATGCTGCGTTGAACTCTGCGGTATTTTCAGATGGGTCGTTTTGCTATATCCCCAAAGGAGTGCGCTGTCCGATGGAACTCTCCACCTATTTCCGTATCAATCAAGCGGGAACGGGACAGTTTGAACGTACGCTCGTGATCGCCGATGAAGGCAGTTATGTGAGTTATTTGGAAGGATGTACGGCACCCGCTCGTGATGAAAATCAATTGCACGCAGCTGTGGTTGAACTCGTCGCCTTAGACCATTCCGAAATCAAATACTCTACCGTACAAAACTGGTTTCCTGGAGACGCAGAAGGTAAAGGCGGGGTCTTTAATTTTGTAACCAAACGCGGGATTTGCCATAAAAGCGCAAAAATCTCCTGGACACAAGTCGAAACCGGCTCAGCAGTAACATGGAAATACCCTTCCTGTATCCTCAAAGGGGATGATAGCATTGGAGAATTTTACTCAATCGCTGTGACCAACAACCGCCAACAAGCCGATACAGGAACCAAAATGGTGCACTTGGGTAAACGCACAAAAAGTACCATCATTTCNAAAGGAATTTCGGCGGGAACTTCCCAAAACAGTTATCGNGGATTGGTGAAAATCAGTNCCCGAGCNGATGATGCNCGTAACTTTTCGCAGTGTGACTCCTTGCTGATGGGCAACAAATGTGGCGCACATACGTTTCCCTACATAGAAGCTGGAAACAAAAGTGCCCAAATCGAGCACGAAGCCACGACCAGTAAAATTGGAGAAGACCAAATTTTTTATTGCAACCAACGTGGTATCGACACCGAAAAAGCAATCGCACTGATTGTCAACGGCTTTAGCAAAGATGTTTTAAATAAACTCCCAATGGAATTTGCAGTGGAAGCGCAAAAACTACTCGAAATTTCACTCGAAGGTTCTGTTGGATAAAATCAATTGATGATGAAATACAACCTAGCACATATTGCCCTATTGCTGTTTGTCGCAGCATGTACAACACAACCCAAATCCGAAGTCGAAAACCTAACTGGTGAGTTTTTGTTTTATGACAATGCCGCTGTACTAAATACCGGAAGTGAAATTTATGGCGTAGTCGTAGATGACAAACTCCACGAACTCCACGCCCAAGCACTCACCGTGCAAAAAGATAGTTTTGATATGGTGCAAGTCTATATCAAAGGGGTCATTTCCGAAAACTCCAACGAAGAAGGTTGGCCACAAGTTGTTACCGTAAAGGAAATAGACTCTGTTGCGCCATCCGTGCCATTGACCAATCAAATGATTGAAATTCGAACTGAATAATATGCTGAGTATAGACAACCTCCACGCCCAAGTTGAAGGCAAAGGAATTTTAAACGGAATCAACCTCGACATCAAACCCGGTGAGGTTCATGCCATTATGGGTCCAAACGGTTCGGGGAAGAGTACACTTTCCACTGTGATTGCAGGACATGAAGACTATGAAGTCACCAAAGGAAGTCTTCTCTATCAAGGGGCAGATATCAGTGATTTAAGCGCTGATGAGCGTGCTCATTTGGGGATCTTTTTATCGTTTCAATACCCTGTGGAAATCCCTGGGGTTACGGTTACAAACTTTATCAAAACCGCCATCAACGAAACGCGTAAAGGGCAAGGGCTTGAGGAAATGCCAGCCAATGTGATGCTGAAAAAAATTAAAGAAAAAGCAAAGTTGCTTTCCATCGATACCCAATTTTTGTCGCGCTCACTCAATGAGGGCTTTTCGGGTGGTGAGAAAAAGCGGAACGAAATTTTTCAAATGGCCATGCTCGAGCCGAAACTCGCCATATTGGACGAAACAGATTCAGGGCTCGATATCGACGCCATGCGCATCGTCGCTAATGGGGTCAATAGTCTCCGCAATGAAAATAATGCCATTCTCGTGATCACGCATTACCAACGTCTCCTAGACTATATCGTTCCAGATTTTGTTCATGTCCTCCACGAAGGGAAAATCGTAAAGTCGGGCAGCAAAGAACTCGCACTGGAGCTTGAAGAAAAAGGATACGATTGGATCAAACAAGCCATATAATGGATTTACAAGAAAAACTTGTTGCTTCCTATATGGCGCAGACATCTGCAGCTGCAGAACCTGCTGGGCTTGCTAAAATTCGGTCGGCTGCGATTGAAACTTTTGAGCAACAAGGGTTTCCAACCAAAAAAATGGAAGAGTGGAAATATACCCCGCTCAACAAATTGGTCAAAACGGATTATACCGTTTTTCCAAAAAAATCAAAAAACCTCACCCTTGACGAGGTGCAAAACTATATCCTTCACGACGTTGATACCTTTAAAATTGTGTTTGTCGATGGGGTGTATAGTTCTTTCCTCTCCGAAACCACGCATGAGGGGATGGATGTATGCTTGCTCTCGGCGGCATTGAGTCAACCGAAATTCCGAAAGGTAATTGAAAAGTATTTTGATGGCGTTGCCAATTCAGAAGACTCCTTTACCGCTCTGAATACGGCCTTTGGTCGGGAAGGTGCTTTTGTGCATATCCCAAAGAAGAAACGAGTGGAAAAACCAATTCAAATTATTCATTTCTCCACTGGCGTTAATCAAAATCTGATGCTACAACCGCGCAATTTGATTGTGGTGGAAGCCCAAAGCGAAGTGCAAATCATCGAACGCCACCAAAGCTTGACCGATACCCCCGTATTGACCAATGTGGTAACCGAAATTTTTACCCATAAAGGCGCGCAAGTCGACTACTATAAAATTCAAAACGACCATGAGGAAGCATCCTTGGTCGATANTACCTATATCCACCAAGAAAAGCANTCGCATGCCAAAGTGCATACCTTTTCGTTTGGCGGTCAATTTATTCGCAACAACCTGCATTTTTACCACAAAGACCAAGCGATTCAGTCCACCATGAAAGGCATTACCCTCGTGGAAGGCAAGCAGTTGGTCGATCATCACACACTAGTGCATCATGCGCATCCCAATTCGGAAAGCCACCAAGAGTACAAAGGCATTTACGATGGGCAATCGACAGGAGTTTTCAACGGGAAAATCGTGGTGGAGCAAGAAGCCCAAAAGACAAACGCCTTCCAACAAAACAACAATATCTTGATGAGCGATAAAGCGACCATCAACACCAAACCACAACTCGAAATCTTTGCTGATGATGTGCGTTGTAGCCATGGTTGTACGATTGGTCAGCTCGACGAAACCGCTCTGTTTTATCTGCAAACAAGAGGNATTCCCAAAAAAGAAGCACGGGCTCTACTCACCTACGCTTTTGCCAACAACGTTTTGGCAAGTGTCAACATCCCTGCGGTCAAAACCAGAATCAATGCCCTAATCGCAAAAAAATTGGGTGTTAACCTCGGTTTTAAGCTGTAAATATGAAATTGGATCTAAACACGATACGTGCCGATTTTCCCATCCTATCACGAAAAGTGAATGGGCAAGACTTGGTGTACCTTGACAATGCTGCGACTTCCCAAACGCCAACCCAAGTGATTGATGTGATTGCTGATTATTACCAAAGCTATAACGCCAATATCCATCGTGGTGTACATACGTTGAGTCAGGAAGCAACCGATAAGTTTGAACAAGCCCGACAAAGCATACAAACGCATTTTAACATTCGAAAATCACATGAGGTGATTTTTACGTCTGGAACAANCCATAGCATCAATTTGGTTGCCTTTGGATTTGGCACGCTTTTAGACCCTGGGGACGAGGTTATTGTTTCAGCCCTAGAACACCACGCCAATATCGTACCTTGGCAAATGATGTGTGAGCGCAGTGGCGCGATTCTTCGAGTAATCCCGATGACCGATGACGGAACTCTCGATATGCATGCCTACAAAGAACTGCTAAATAAAAAGACCAAACTGGTGTTTGTCAATCATGTATCCAATGCGCTGGGAACCATCAACCCCATTGAAGAAATCATTGATAGCGCACACGAAGTGGGTGCTGCTGTACTCGTCGACGGTGCACAGGCCTGTGGGCATATCAAACCCGANCTTAAAAAACTCGATGTCGATTTCTACACCGTTTCGGCCCATAAGCTCTGTGGTCCAACAGGAATCGGCATGCTGTATGGCAAAGAAAAATGGCTCAATAAGCTGCCCCCCTATCAAGGCGGTGGGGAAATGATCGACGAAGTAACCTTTGAAAAAACTACTTATGCAGATTTGCCGCATAAGTTTGAGGCAGGTACCCCCAATATCTGCGGTGGAATTGCCTTTGGTGCAGCAATAGATTATATGAATACCATTGGCTTTGAAGCGATTGGAAGCTATGAAGATGAACTTCTTCAATATGCCACTGAAAAGCTCACCCAAATCGAGGGATTGCGCATCTATGGTGACAACATACACAAAACTGCAGTGATTTCATTCAATATCGATTCGATTCACCCCTATGATGTCGGTACCCTACTCGACAAGATGGGCATTGCTGTGCGAACTGGTCATCACTGCGCCCAACCGATTATGGATTACTACAAGATTCCGGGAACCATACGCGCTTCCTTTGCGTTTTATAACACCAAAGACGAAGTGGACACTTTTGTCAACGGCGTTCAAAGAGCCGTTGCCATGTTGCACTAATTTGTATTTTTGATATATGACCGTAGAGCAATTACAAGACGAAATCATAGACGAGTTTTCACTTTTTGACGACTGGATGCAACGTTATGAGTATATGATTGAGCTGGGAAAATCGCTACCACTCATCGAGACAAAACACAAGACAGATGATAATATCATCAAGGGCTGTCAAAGCAAGGTGTGGGTGCATGCCGATATGATTGATGAAAAAGTCGTTTTTACCGCCGATAGCGATGCCGTAATCACCAAAGGAATCATTGCCATTTTGATTCGCGCATTTTCCAATCAGCCGCCAAAAGATATTCTTGATGCAAATACCGATTTTATCGACCAAATTGGACTGAAAGAGCATCTCTCCCCAACCAGAGCCAATGGTTTGGTATCGATGATCAAACAACTCAAACTATACGCCTTGGCGTATCAAACACAACTCAACTGATGGAAGGACAAGAACTTGGAGATAAAATTGTGGGCGTACTCAAAACGATATACGATCCCGAAATTCCTGTGGATATCTACGAACTCGGGCTGATATATGATGTTTTTGTCAATGAAGATCAAGATGTGAAAGTATTGATGACACTAACCACGCCCAACTGTCCCGTAGCAGACTCGCTACCACAAGAAGTCAAGGACAAAGTACAATCACTCGATGAAGTAAACGAAGCCAAGGTAGAGCTTACCTTTGATCCGCCATGGACACGCGATTTGATGAGTGAAGAAGCCAAACTCGAACTCGGATTTTTATAAGATGAGCATTGTAAACCGCGTAGCTGAAAGCGGTCTGATTCAATTTGATCCCGCTACCCTAGTCCAAGATATGAAAGTGTCTGTGCTTTCTATATCGGACTTTCTCCATGAAGAACCCATTTTGCGGGAAAAACCCTTCCGTCAAGCGATCGCTGCCCATGACTGGGCAAACTACACTGGACAGTATGTGGCTTTACAAATCGACCAAGAGACATTGGTACCACAGTGGGCCACAATGCTGCTGACAAGCTACTTGCAACCCTATGCGTTGGGGGTTTGTTTGGGAGATCGAGCCGCTGCCTTGGATATGGCTTATGAATCGGCTTTGGCAAAGCTCAAAGTTGCGGATTACGATCAAAAAAATATCATTATCAAAGGATGTAGCGATGGGTCGGTACCCGACTGGGTCTATGTTCGGCTGATGGAGGTATTGCAACCCCACGCCAACCGAATCGCTTATGGAGAGGCATGCTCCTCCGTACCCTTGTATAAACATTAGCTTTTTATAATTTTGAAAGAAATTAACCTGCTTTGAAAAGAATACCCGTTGTACTGCTCTGTTTAGGATTAATGATGTTGCATGCGCAGGAATCGGACCCTCAACAAAAAGATCCTGTAGGTGGTCTATGGTCCTATTCTGGTAAAGCGAGTTTGTTATTCAATCAGGCGGCTTTTAGCCAGTGGGCTTCGGGTGGGGTCAATAATGTATCCCTTGGATTTACTGTCGATTATGAGGTTCATTACAAAGAAAATGGCTGGTCATGGGATACCAAAAGCTCAGGGTCATATGGGCTGAGCTATATCGAAGGGGATAAATTCCTAAAGAAAACGAATGATCGTTTGGAGATCAACTCACTTTTGGGAAAAGAGTTTTCAGACACTTGGAGCTACTCAACAATTTTGAATTTCAAATCCCAAATTGCTCGTGGTTATCGATTTGGAACAGATGAAGAAGGCGAAGAAACCCGCAGTCTGCGAACGCATTTTTTTTCTCCTGCATATCTACAGTTTGGGGTGGGCTTGTACTGGAAAAAATCGACTGATCTGTGGCTGAATATCGCTCCTTTTACCCAGCGAATCACCTTTGTCAGTCGACAGTTTACGCAAGATTTGGCAGACGACAAGGCCTATTTTGGGGTATCGAAAGGGGACAATCACCTCTTTGAGTTGGGAGCTTCAGTAAGCGGATTTTACAAGTTTGAAGCGCTAGAAAATGTATTTATCGAAAACCGATTGGCACTCTATACCGACTACTTGGGAGAGCCAGAAAACATCGACTTTGACTACTCCTTAACTGCCACGATGAAAGTCAATTCGTTTATCAGCACCCAATTGGAAGTCCAGTTGGTCTATGACAACAATGCCGTCCAAGCCCTACAAAGTCGTGAGGTCTTTGGCGTGGGGGTGAGTTTGACCCTTTAAGGTTCCGGATACAAAAAATGGTTGTAGGGAAAGCGCGTGCTATGGATGTCTCTCACCTTGCTGTATAAGAGTTCTCGGAGCTGGTCAATATGGGTTTTGTGTTGGGCAGAAATAAAAATGGAATCGCCATGGGTACGCGCCATCCACGACTGTTGCCATTCTTCCAAGCTATAGTGTTTGGTGGTTCGTGGTGTTGTCAAATCATCATCGTCCAATACATCAGCTTGATAAGCATCGATTTTATTAAAAATCATCAACGTTGGCTTGTCAATTGCTCCGATTTCGCTAAGTAAGTGATTGACCGATTCGATATGCTCCTCAAAGTTCGGATGGGCAATATCCACCACATGCAATAACATATCAGCTTCATGGACTTCATCGAGAGTACTTTTAAAAGACTCCACGAGTTGGGTCGGGAGTTTGCGAATAAATCCGACTGTGTCACTCAACAAAAAGGGCAAGTTACGCACCACCACTTTTCGCACCGTGGTATCGAGGGTAGCAAAAAGTTTGTTTTCGGCAAAGACTTCACTCTTGCTCAACACATTCATCAGGGTAGATTTTCCAACATTGGTATAGCCCACCAAAGCGACTCGAACCAACGCCCCACGGTTTCCACGTTGGGTCGCCATCTGGCGGTCGATGCCGACTAGCTTTTTTTTCAGAAGAGAAATTTTGTCTCGGACAATCCGACGGTCGGTTTCGATTTCGGTTTCTCCAGGCCCACGCATCCCAATTCCTCCGCGTTGACGTTCAAGGTGTGTCCATAACCCCTTAAGTCTTGGTAAGAGATATTGGTACTGCGCCAACTCGACTTGTGTGCGGGCATAGCTCGTTTTGGCGCGCTGCGCAAAAATGTCCAAAATCAGACCTGTGCGGTCTAAAATTTTACATTTTAAAAGCTGTTCAATATTACTTTGTTGAGCAGGGGTGAGTTCGTCATCAAAGACTACGGTGCTGATATCATGCGTCTTGACATAGGCCAGTACCTCATCCATTTTACCCGATCCGATAAAGGTTTTGGGGTGCGGGGTTTCCATACGTTGGGTGAAGCGTTTGGCTACGGTTCCGCCTGCAGTATGGGTTAAAAACGCTAGTTCGTCGAGGTATTCGTGTATGCGTTCCTCTGGCTGATTTTTGTTGATAATCCCGATGAGGATAGCTTGTTCAAATGCAAGGTCTTTTTGCTCAATCATCGGCAGACTTCCAGTGCTTTAGCGAGAGCGTTTTTCCATCAAAAACTCCATAGGTATAGTGGGTAATCCAGTCGCCGAGGTTGATGTAGGTCGATTTATCGTTGAGGGAGATTTCCAAAGGTAAATGACGATGTCCAAAAACGAAGTAATCGTAGTGTTCCGTTTTGAGCTTTCGTTTGGCATACTGGGCAAGCCACTCTCTGTCGGGCCCATCGTAGTTTAGGTCTTCCGAGCCAGATATCAATTTGTTTTTTAAGGACAAATAGCGCGCAAAAGGGATGCCCAAATCGGGGTGTAAACAGCGGTATAACCACTGAAAAAACGGATTCCGAAATACCTTTTTCATGCGTTTATAGCCCTTGTCTTTAGGTCCCAAACCGTCGCCATGACCGATAAAGAATCGTTTGGTTCCCAGTTCCATAACCTCAGGATGAAAATAAACTTTAGCACCGATTTCTTTTTCGAGGTAGTCAATCATCCACATATCGTGGTTTCCCACAAAATAATGAATGTGGACTCCCGCATCGGCAAGCTCGGCGAGTTTGCCCAAAACACGCACATAACCCTTCGGAACGACGTGTTTGTATTCATACCATACATCAAAGAGGTCGCCAAGGATATAAAGGGCTGTTGCTTTGGGTTTGATTTCATCGAGCCATTTGACAAAAAGGCGTTCACGCACCAAACTCGTTTCTCGGTCGGGCGCACCCAGATGATGGTCAGAAGCAAAATAGATTTTCCCTTTCATCGGATACAAAAGTAGTTATTCTTGATCGCTTGCATGCCATTCGGCATAGGCAGTGGCAGTTTCATGCAAACGTACATTGTGCAATTTGATATGGCTGGGTAAGCGAGCAGCAATGCGATGGGCAAAATCAACAACCATCTTTTCACTTGTGGGCTGATAGTCCACCAATAGCACTTTGTGGCCGCTATCTGAAAGCGTTTTTGCCAAGTCGACATGGGGTGTGTTTTGATTAAAAACCGTGGCATGGTCAAACACATCTACAATTTCTGATTTGACAATGGTTTTGAGATCTTTAAAATCGATGACCATTCCATTTTTAACATGGTTTTGATCGTCAATTGGGCTCCCAATCACGGTTACATAAAGCTTATAGCTGTGACCATGTACGTTTTTGCATAGGCCGTCATACCCATACAGGGCGTGGCCTGTTTCAAATCCAAAGCTTTTTGTTACACGGATTTTCGTCATGATTTAGATTTAAGTTGATGTAGCGTTTGTTGTGTGCGCTCAGAAAGAACAAGACGTCCAGATACTGCCGCATTGTGTTCGAGTAGATTGTCCCAATCCTCTGTTCCTTTCCAAAGTGCTTTTTTGAGTTCTGCGACCGCTTGTGGTGTATATGTCGCAAGGCGGTTAGCGTGTTGCGCAACAGCTTCTTCAAGGGCATCGAAGTCGGAATGCAGTTCAGAAAGCAATCCTTTGGCGTGTGCCCAGTCTGCCGATTTCCAAGCATGTGCTGCTAATGATAGATCGGACAGTGCTGCCGTCCCAATTTTTCGCAATACCGCTGGTGCAATGACAAAAGGTCCAATGCCAATTGCGATTTCAGAGAGTTTAACTTCAGTCTGTGTTGTGGCAAGGGCGTAATCACAAGCTGCAATCAGCCCAACACCGCCGCCCACAGCTTTGCCGTGGATGCGTCCAATTATGGGTTGTGGACAGCGTCGCATCGCATTGATCACATTGGCAAAACCCATAAAAAACGCTTTCCCTTCATCTGGCGTTTTTACGGCCAATAACTCATCAAAAGATGCTCCTGCACAAAAGGCCTTAACAGGGTCACTCTGCAATACAACCACATGAATATCATCGTCATTTGAAACCTCCTCAAAAGCTGCTTGTAAGGCCTTGAGATGGGTGGCGGGAAAGGCATTTTGCTTATCGTGTGCAAAATGAATTCGAGCTACTCCATTATCTTTTAAGACTTGTATGCCTTCCATCATCGATTGATTCGCCATATCTTTGTGACTGATGCGACAAAAATACGGAATATCGCATAGACAACACAGCCAACAGATGAAAGGGATTTTATTTGATTTAGATGGGGTTTTTTATGTCGAAAAGCAATTGATTCCTGGTGGGATTGCATGCTTGGATTGGTTGCGTGAGCAAGGTATCCCTTACCGATTTATTTCCAATAACACCACCTTATCCAGAACAAATTTAGTCGCTAAACTTCAAGGGTTGGGTCTTCCTGTGGAAGAACAAGAAATCGTAAGTGCCAACTATGCAGGCGTACTTTTGCTCGCTCAGCGGGATCTCAAACGCTGTCGTTTGGTTCTTCGTCCTGAGGCACAACTGGACTATCCCCCCAACTGTTTGGAGCATCCAGATGCGATTGTCATTGGCGACATCGGCAATCGATGGGATTATGATTTGCTGAATACCTTGATGAATCAAGTCTTGCAGGGAGCTGAAATCATCGCACTTCACAAAGGTCGCTATCACGAGGGGCCGAGCGGGCTTGTTCTTGACAGTGGCGCCTTTGTGGCAGCACTTGAACATGCGACAGGAAAACAGGCCATCGTCGTTGGAAAACCCACCCAAACATTCTTTGAGTTGGCTAGCCATTCTTTTGGTTGCAAACCAAAGGATCTGATCATGGTAGGAGATGATCTTATCAATGATATCAAAGGAGCGCAACAGATGGGAATGCATGCGGTAATGGTGCAGACTGGAAAATACCGTAAAGCCCTCGTCGATGCGTCAAACATCGTACCGGAGGGCTGCATTTCATCGATCCAAGAGCTACCAAATTATCTCCAAACCTTATAAGATAACTTCGCCATAACACCCCCCAAGATGTTTTTTACTACTTTTGCGTTAAATGCGCTATGAAAAATTTAATTGTCATCGGTCACCCCGATCAACAATCCTTTTGTTATAACGGGATCTTTTCGACCATCAAATCAGAGATTGAAGCAAGTGGACAAGAACTGGAAATCATCGATTTGTATCGCGATAGCTTTACGCGTCCACGAACCGCTGTGATTGAGAAATACAAAGAACTCGTCACATGGGCAGAGTGGATTTATATCGTTTCGCCTGTCTGGTGGTTTCGATTGACCCCTCGTACCGAAATTTTCTTCGACGAAGTGATGACACCTGGGTTTGCCTATCAATTTGTCAATATCACCAAAACATACGCCTACCCCAAACCATTTTTGAAGGACAAAAAAATTAGAACCTATGTCACACATGGTGCGCCTTCACTTCCTGTACGTACTCTTTATTTGAATTCGGTCAAACTCCGATTGGTCATGGGCGTATATAGCTTTGTATTCGGCTGGCGTTGGTCGTTGTGGTTTAAGACCAAACAGTTTTGGTCTGTGCCTTTTGTTTCTCAAAAAAAGCGGGAAAAATACTTACGCGTGGTTAAAAAAGATATTCAAAGAGACTTAAAATTAGGATCAAGGTGATCACCATCTATTTTAAAATTTGTAAATTAGAACGATGAAACGATTTCTAGAAAAATACTACCCTATTCTACTGGCTTTTTTCAGTTTTTTATATTCTGTATTTCTGTGGTTTTCAGGTAATCAACTGGAAGGAATTTATGTGGGGCTTTGGCCAATAACCATATTGGGTTTTGCAATTGCCATCCGACAAAGACGACGCGATGATTAACCAAGTGATGTTTTTTGTTGGACTCACAGTTTTTATCGTGTATGTCTATTTCTTACTCCGTATTATTGGCAATCAACATCGCATCCAACGCAGAGAACATGCCGATGCTTATGATCAAATTGATCTTGATGGGATGGGGAACCAAGGTCGAATCCCAGACAAAAAACCCAAAAACCGCGCCTAAATCACTCGAGCGAAAAGTGCCTTTCAAAGGCCGCAAAGTGATCTGCTTTCTTTTCGATAGCCCTTCCCCCTTCAACACCATCATCTCTCAGGATTTGTATGGTTTAAATGAATCAAATAAATCTTATTTTTCTTCAATCGCTAGGGAGATTTGAAGCATGTGATACTCTCCTCTAAAAAACGAGCATCTAAAACGCATAACCAATGGCGGCCAGGACGAAAGTAAACGACTTCACGGATAAATGATATTTATTTTGTTAAATTTAAAAAATGAAAAACACATTTCTCTCTGCTGGCCTGTTCTTAACTTGTTTACTGTTTTTTGGCTGCAATTCCTCTGAATCGACCTCAATCTACCCAGATGGTTCTGATTTGGTTCAAGGAGAACTGATCACACAAAGCATCCTTCACAATGGTGAGGAACGTGAATACCTTGCCTATGTCCCTATTTCTTATGATGAAAACGCCAATTATCCTATTTTACTAAATTTTCATGGGTTTGGGGAAAATGTAAAAAATTACAGTAAATATCAATCTGATTTTCAAGATATAGCCGAGCAAGAGGGGATAATTTTGATCTATCCACAAGCTTTGTTGTTGTCTGGTTTTTCGGTTTGGAATGCAGCTCCGTTTGCGGAAGACAATAAAACGGATTCGGATGATATTGGCTTTATAGAAGTCTTACTCGATGATCTTCAAAAAACCATGTCCATTGACCCAAATCGTATCTATGCGACTGGTTTTTCGACTGGTGCCATGTTTGTATATGCTTTGGCGTGCTTTACAGAAAATTTAATCGCTGGTGTGGCTGCTGTTTCTGGTATTCAACTCAACCTAGCGGATTGTGCGCCTTCACAGCCGATGAATGTATTGATTGCACATAGTACAACAGATGATGTAATTCCTTACGCCGGCTCTTCAGACGTAGCTAGCGTTGAAGAAACCATTTTATTTTGGACAACCGCAAATCAAACGGCAACTGTTGCTGAAGAAATCAATCACGATTTAGGGGACGAGACCGTCTGGCTCTACACATATTCAGAAGGAACCAATGGGGCTGAAGTTTTGCATTATAAAGTAGAGAATGGAAAGCACGAGTGGTTTGGCCATAACTTGGCGGGACAGTCATTTTCATCCCTCTTGTGGGATTTTCTATCTCCTCAAACGTTAAGTGGACGCGAAGATTAATTTTGATTTTTCAGCTTGGCGACTTCCCTAGCCGAAGTCCGCGTACCATTGACATAAGCCACGATAAATGCCTTTGTAAACCCTTTTGAGATCACATGTCGCTGTGCGATTTTGGCCTGTTGGTAACTCGCACTAGGGCGGTAGAGATACCGATGAAACTCTCTAAACTTTTCAGTCGAAAGTCCGGTTAAACCCCTAAAAACTTTGTGATTGACGTCTCGTCTATTGATCAATGCAGCAATTTGCACAACGTAAACAATATCTACATCAGCTAAGGCCTTTTGTGCGTTGAAAGACGATGAGGAGTTCTGCTTTGCTTTTAACTTGGCAACAATCGTATCCAGGGTGTCTGCAGGGGCATTTTCATTGGGGAGATTTACTGGCTTGGTTTGCGTGTTCGCTGATGCTATGGCAGGAGTTGTTGGTTTAGATGGATTTGAATTGGTTGACTGTGTTTTGTTTCGGTGGTTTTGAAGGATTTGGAGGGCTTCTTCTGCCGAACGAACGGGCGGAGAGGACTTTGATGTTGTAGAATTTTCTTCCGTTGCAGGATTTGGCTTGATTTGAATAACAATATTTTCTTGGGAAGCTGGAGGTTTTGGGGTCACTTGCCCGCTCTGATTCAGATGATTTTCCAAGATTTGAAGAGCCTCTTCTGCTGACCGAACAGGGGGTTGCTGTGTACTTTGACTTTGTGGGCTTGGATTTGGGCGAACCTGAACGACAATAGCAGCTGCTTCTTCTTGACCCTGTGGTGTGTTTTGCGTTGGCGGTGGGGTCGCCACTGGAGGTGCGCTAGTCACAACTGGCGGAATTGCGGTCGTAGTAGAGCTTACCCGAACTGGTGGTACAACTGGAGAGGGTCTTGTCGGGGGTGTATTTTGAACTATCGGAACTGTCGTTGGTGGAACGGGAGATGGCACTGAGGCTGGAGTCGGTGTGTTTACAATTGGTCTTGGCGCCTGAGAATATGCTTGCGTGGGGCGAGTTGGCGTGGATGTCATGCTCGTCGGTAACATCTGATAGTTTTCAATGAGAAACATCGAACGGCGATTGAGTTGATGCTCTGCTTCTGTACAAGGCACTCCATCTGCACAACGGTTGATGAGTTGGCTTTCTCCAAATCCGAATGCAGATAAACGCGAAGGAGCGATTCCGCGCTGAATCAGCCAGTTTCTGGTCGAGGTCGCTCGGTTTTGTGAAAGACGCAAGTTATAGGATTGTGGGCTGCGTGAGTCGGTATGAGACTCGATGCGTACAATCAGTTCTGGGAATCGGATCATCGCATTGAAAACCTTGGTCAATTCAATTTCTGCATCTTGACGGATAAAATATTTGTTGAGATCAAAATAGATGGGGTTTAGTCCGAGTAAACAACCCAAATCGTAAGGCGGACAGTCCTGAGAGAAGGTTTCAATTTCCATATCTACACTGACACTTTGTGAGGTAGTTGGCGCAATAAAAGTCGTTTCAGCAATGGAGTATGCCAACCCATTTTCCGTAATCAAATAATAGGCTTGTCCGCATTCCACCTCCTCGGGGAAAGAATAGCGCGCATCTTGCTGTACAATTTGCTCAGCGATGATGTTCATTCCCATATCGAGAAGTTTAACCGTTGCCCCTGGCATGAGGCTGCCTGTGTTGCTATCCCGCACAAGTCCTGTGATTTCAACCACGCACTTACTGGGTTTGAAATAATAAATCTGATCGGAAGCACTTCCTCGGTTTCCATCACGGTTTGAAGAGATATAACCTGTGTTCGTTTCGGTTGTAAGCAAAAATCCAAAGTCATCTCCAGCAGAATTGATCGGAAGCCCCATGTTTTCAGGGTCACGAGCAATTCCCGAGTCTGTCAACTCTGCTTTAAACAGATCAAATCCACCAAACCCAATGAGGGCGTCAGAGGTGAAGTACAAGGTACCGTCATCAGCGATATACGGGAATGATTCACGCCCCTCTGTATTTACCTTTTGACCTAGATTGATGGGGTCTCCGTATGAGTCATCCTTGTAGATGTCTACATACCAAAGGTCAGATTCACCGGTTGTGCCCGGCATGTCTGAAGCAAAAAAGAGTTTCCTTCCGTCCAAGCTCAAGGCAGGATGCGCTACAGAGTAATTATCATTGTTGAAAGGCAATTCCTCGACATCACTCCAATTTCCATCTTCATCAACTGATGCTTTGAGTAATTTTAAACGCACTGTGTTTTTGCGATCGGTACGTTTTTTTCCGTTTTTGTAGTTATTGCGCGTAAAGTAAACCGTTTTTAAGTCTTTTGAAAAGACGGCAGAGGACTCGTGGAAAGCTGTATTGATATCCCCCTGAATTTGCTGGGTATTTTCGAGTTGTCCCTCATCGCCAATATCGGCAATGTAAAGGTCTAAAAATGGCTCTCCTGTCCAGTCATAATCACGTTGCCCGCTGGCTTGATAAGTCGATGAAAAGACGAGTTTGTCTTCACCAAAAAAGGCCGAGCTAAAGTCCGATTGCTCGGTGTTAATTTTGGTTGTTTCCACAATATACTTCGGACGTAATTCGGCAATGCTGTCAAAATAGTTCAAATCCGCAACATACAAATCTTCAATAACAGTCCCTTTTTCCATACGAAAGTACTGTTGCATATAGCGATCTGCAATGGCGTAATTTTCATTGCTTCGAGCGCTGATAGATGCCCGTAGGTAATAAATGGATTTGATGTCTTCAGCGTAGAGAGAGATCAATTTTCGATACCAAGTATAGGATTGGTTGTATTGACTGTTAAAAAAGTAGGTGTCGGCAAGGGATTGAATGACTTTCTTATCGGTAAAATCCGCATCATCACGAACCAGCTGTAAAAACGCGGATTGTGCACGGTTGTATCGGTAATCATCATAGTCACGATCAGCATCGAAAATATTGTAGGGTTCGGGAATCGAGTCGTTTTGTGCGATTGCACTCGAAAAAAGCAAATTGATGAATACCATTCCCAACCAATAGATTGTTTGGTTACTACGTAGGGTTTCTAATGATGTAAACTGTTTCATTTAGAAAAATCTTGGGGTTAGTATACGTTCTCCTTTACGCGGAATCGTAAATCGTAAAATCATCTCGTATGACCCTGAGGTAAATTTTTGGATCGCTGAGGTCTGGTAGTCATAGGCAAAGCCGACAAAGGCTCTTTCAGAAAGGGCAAAACCAGCAATTGCGCTGATTGCTGCATCGAGTCGATAAGCAGCCCCAAATGTAATTTTTTCGTTGAAGTAGATGTTAGCCGACAAATCCATCTGTATCGGGGATCCGCGGACAATTTTAACCATTCCAGCTGGCTTGAGTTTGATCGCATCGCTGATATCAAGCACATAACCTGCAATCAAAAAGTAATGCATCCGCTCCTTGGCTTCTGCCGAAGCAAACACACTTCCATTGGCCTCATAGTGCTTAGTTTTCAAGAAATTTGGAATGGAAAACCCAGCATAAAACCGGTCGTTGTTATAATAAATTCCTGCTCCAATTTGAGGAGATAGCAGAGAGGTATTTTCAGAAAATTGATCATCGCTGGAGTTGGCAAGATTGAGTATTGAATAATCAACTTGTAGGTTGCTTACCCCTGCTTTAAGTCCAAGGGTCAACTTAGATCCATAATTATTAAAAAAGGTGTAGCCGTAGTCGGCTGTCAGGCTTTGCTCGGTTGTCGGACCAATGACATCGCTAACAATTGAAAGTCCCAATGCGGTTTTGTTACGGCGCCCAACAGGCGAACTGATCGTAAAGCTTCCCGTTTGAGGCGACCCTTCAAAATCGACCCACTGTGTGCGCGTTAAAAACCCAAAATGAACTGCTTCAGTTGACCCTAGATAAGCGGGATTGACCACTTGGGTGTTGTACATATGCATGGTATACTGCGGGTCTTGCTGAGCGTTGGACTGCATCCCTGCGCCAAAAAGGAAAATCAACAGCCATAGCCCTGTGACCCTGGCGAGTATCAACTTCGGTATGTGTGTTTTCCTATTCATCAATCTCGATTTATGTATAAATAGCCCGTATACCTTTCTCTACCTGGGTTTTCTCCCTCAAATTCAATCACATAGAAATAGGTTCCCGCTGGGAGCTTTTGATTCTTTGAAATCGTAACTCTTCCTTCCGAAATTCCTATAAAGAGTCGGTTACCCAGACCATATCCTTTTGTCTCGTAGACAACTACGCCCCATCTGTTAAAGATTTTCACGGTATTGTTCGGATATTTTTCAATCCCTGCAATTTTGAAATAATCGTTGATTCCATCATCTCCAGGAGACATACCGTTAAAGACTTCAAAGTCCCCATCAACTGGGTCTTGGAAGAAGGCCAGAACCGTTGGATCGTTAGTTGTGTTGCCGTCCGTATCATCCCCGTCGTCAGAAATGTCGTTAACTGGCATTCCAGATGGATCTATTGCTGTGGCTGATGCGGTATTGGATACCCCTCCTGCATTGTCTGCTTGTGCATTGACAACAAAAGTTGCGGTATACGTTGCTGTTTCACCAGCCAATAGGGTTCCGTCACCAGAGCCAAGGTTTGCGCTCACAAAGAATGGGCCTGAGGTCAATGTTAGGGTATTCCCACTCAAGTCGCTAAAGGTATCATTGACGACCACCCCGTTGAGCAATGTATTGCCAGTGTTTTCTACAGTAATTAGGAAGGTAATGGTGTCCCCTAGTCCTGTTGTTCCATTGCCGTTGTCTGTGATTGTGGCTGTTTTGGTGACTTCGATAGATGACTGCGGCGTAACCGTTGTAGTTGTGGTTATGGTCGGATCATTTAGCGTGCTCGTGCTTGGGTCATCACTGATGTCTGATACGGTACCGTTTGTACCTTGCGCCGTTACCGTTGCTGTATTGGACACCCCACCAGCATTTATCGCCTGATTGTTTACAACAAAAGTTGCACGATATGTTGCTTGTTCGCCAATTTTTAAGCTGCCTTGTGGTGACCCAAGATTTGCGCTGATAAAGGTTGGCAATGTTGAGAGTGCTAAGGTGTTTCCAGCCAGGTCGGACAATACATCTGTGATGCTTACACTGCTCAATGCATCGTATCCTGTGTTGGTTGCCACAAAGGTATAGGTAATCGTATCGCCAAGGCCAATGCTGCCATCGCCATTGGTGTCAGTTATACTGGCTGCTTTGGTCAGTGTGATGGATGAGGATGGTGGGGTGCTTGTAAGTGTAGTAATTGTTGCGTCATTAGGTGTGCTTGTTGTTGGGTCATCACTTATGTCAGATACTGTACCCCCTGCGACTTGCGCTGTTACTGTCGCTGTGTTAGATACACCACCTGCGTTCAT